>CAZOAS010000339.1:0-1518 GCA_964577745.1 uncultured Fervidobacterium sp. | reverse complement strand
AACGTTGTGAGTTACAGAATGCCTGACGGAAGCATCGTTACTGGTATTCCAAAATCGGTGCTTCAAAACAATTTTGTTAAAGCTTTCGAAGTTGAAATTGAATTTCTTGAAAGTGATGCTGGAACATTTGCATTGCGCTATTCAGCAAAGGCTATAAAAGACCCTGCACTGGTCAATCCAAGTTTTTTTGGATTAATGTGGGACGCTTCAACAATGCAACCTATGCAAAAAGACATGCCTATTCCTCCAAATAAGAAATTTACCGCAAGGATGGTACTTAAAACACCGTCTCCAGATCCTCAAGTTATAATAGTCATAAAACCTAAAACCGATGATGAGACTGGTCCTATAACTAAAGCACCGCATATAAAATCGATCACGTACAAAATCTGGACTGTTCCTGCACAGGTTGTCATCAGGGGATTTAATTGGACGAAGTAATGCTTAAATAAAAAAGAGGTGAAATACTTGTACAAGAAAGGTTCATTACTTGTTGAGGCACTTATCGCTATACTAATTGTATCTATGGCGATAGGTATAGGTTTATTGTCCTCATACAATCTTTTAAGAAAAGCTTCTGAAAACAGAATAATACTAAATATGTCTGAGATACTTTTAAATGAGTGCGAGCAAGTACTTTCTCTCAATCAATCACAAATATACTATGGAACAAAGACGATATCTTACGGTGGTGAAAATTACACCGTTACTATAACTCGTGAAGTCAAAAGCCTCAGTTCAAAATTCAAATTTTATCGATTCAATGGTACCAGCTACGCCGAGGTTTCTAAACCGACACCGTTAGTTATAAATAATGTCGTTTTTGTAAGAGTTAGAGTCACAGATTCAAAAGGTAGATATGTTGAAACAAAGGTGGTGCCTCAGCAGTGGTAAGAAGAGGTTATACTCTTACGGAAGTTCTTATTTCGATTATTCTAATTTCTACAATCTTCGCTATATCGATACCACTTTACTATCGAATGGCTCGGGTACTTCCAAGTGAGGCAAAGTTAACTTCGATATCGCAGAAGCTATTTTTCTTACTATCTGATGCAAGAAGAAGAGGTTTCTTGGGAAGTGATGTGGTTTGTATTAAGTACTCTAATCGAACTTTTGAAGCTTTTATAGATAACGATTTGAACGGTGTATCTGATGATGGTCAGATATTATCAAAATTTGATTTTACAGCGAAAGATTACGAAAATGTGGTTTTCACTTTCAACAACCAACAAGTTAATCAAATCACAGACCTGTACACAACTGATGGAATTTTTGCCAAAAAATTATCTGGGAATGTTCTGGACTTAGTTTATTCAAATGCAGCATTTCAATTCACACTCGAAGGAAAAACCATAACAATCAGATTGGAAAATTCACTTCCTAAGATAATCGAATAAACGTCGAAGGTGATAGTATGGTGAAAAAAGGTTACACGTTTGTTGAGGTTTTAATAGTACTGATTTTGATTTCTATCTTCTTTTCTATACTTGTTATCATGACTGATTCCACTCTTAGAGC
>CAZOAS010000338.1:0-1561 GCA_964577745.1 uncultured Fervidobacterium sp. | reverse complement strand
TTCTTGAAGAAAGGAGAAAAAGAATAGTTGAAAAGTTTAAGAAAAAAGGTCAAGTTATATTAGACGCAAAGATGAGACTAAAGACCAGATTACTCGTAGGTAGTGGAATTCCTTCAATATTAGAAGTAGGAATGTGTTTATCAAGAAACTACGGAATACCGATTATACCCTCGTCTTCCATTAAAGGTGCTTTTTCCAATTACATTACCGATTTTAGCCTAATTTCAGAAAAAGAATATCTGAAAGTGTTCGGAGAAAGCATGGTGAACCCAGATGAAAATGAAAAAGGCTCGGTGATATTCTTAGATGCTTACCCTGTTTCAGAACTAAGATTTAGCTTGGATATAGTTAACAGCCATTTTCAACCTTATTACATGGATGGAAAAATACCAAATGATTGGTATAATCCCGTTCCAGTTCAGTACATAACAGTAGGTTTGGGAGTATTTAGATTTACGTTGCTTTCGGAAAAAAGGTTAGATGATGTGCTTGTAGCTAAACTTACTTTTGCTTTCAAAGATATGTTGAGAAGATATGGAATCGGAGCTAAGACGAATTACGGATACGGTAGATTCGAGGAAACAGAGGATATGTCTAAACAATAAGATAAAACGGGCTTCCACGCCCGTTTTTTTATAACGCTTATCTTATAAAAAATATTCTTGTTGTTTTTGAAAGTAAGAGATTAAATATTAGATTTCAAAAACTGTCAAATTTTTGATTATTTTCCGTCTATATAATATGGTGACTAACGATAACTGAGAACAAAAACAACCCCATTCCACTTTTTACTTCACCAGCTTCTCTGGTTACCCTGTGAAACCTTTCTTAAACCTTTCTTATTGAAAACATACCTTCACAAAGTGTGTAAAATAAGATTTTTTAGGAAATAAATTAAGATCACTTGTTTATTACTGTGATAAGGGGTTTCTAATCAGTTTTTTGTGGGGGTGATAATACTATGTTTGGTTTTATCACGTTAACAAAGGAAGAGTTGGCGGAGATGATTGATATCCTCCAAAGTAAAGAAGTGATTTATAGAAAGTTTATGTTCAGTATAATGATCGTGATATTATTACTTTTGGTCTTTCAATACTACTTTGTTTTATAATCGATCCAGTTGTGAGGTCTACAGTCTATGGTGGTAGTATAATTAGGTTCTTGTTAGTCACATATTTCTCTTATCTACTTTCTAACTATATCGCAACCGGAAATATGTTTTACACATATCTTGCATTTCGATTTGCCAGTACTAAGAGACTCAAAATGAAAGTATTTTTGAATGGTATATTGGACTGCGCTTTTGAAGTTATGCTACTTACTGTTGCAATGTTCTTGTTTGTCTTTGCTCTACGTGTCAACATACTTCAGTTTGGAACAGCAATAAATGACAAATATAATGTACCTTTTGAATCTTTCAAGAGCATATTCGAAAATGTGCCGTTTATAGTTCTACATTTTGTCTTTCTACATGGTATATGATTTTTTGAAAATTAAATTTGTCAGATTTTTTATAGAAATTCTCGGCTCTAAAACCCCGCATTTTAATGCACGGATACAG
>CAZOAS010000337.1:0-1573 GCA_964577745.1 uncultured Fervidobacterium sp. | reverse complement strand
AAATGATTCCGTCTAAGTTATACTTAGCTGTTGCAGAGATACTTGTATTTGTTGGGAAAGTAGAATAATAGATATACCAAAGCTAAACATGGCAAGTACAGAGGTGTTCCAATGAGACGATTCTGCACCACAGGACCTGTTGATAAAGAAACTTGCTATTATGTTGAACGCCCAGTTGAGATGCAAAAAGCACTTGAGTACATAGAAAATTACCGATATTTCACCATCTCTGCTCCCAGACAGACTGGGAAGACAACCTTTTTAAACGATGTCGTTGAGAAAATCAAAGATATATACCTGCCAATATTCATATCTTTCGAGAACCTTGGAAGTGTAAATAATGAAAAGAAATTTATCGAGATGCTTGTGTATAAAATAAATGCGTTTTTAAAGGAGAAATTGAAAATTGACATTTCGATAGAAACAGAGATAGATTACATAGGTGAATTTGTAAAGTGCATAAAGGAATTAAAAGAGAAATCAAAAAGAGAAATAATATTGATGATAGATGAGTTTGAATTGTTGGGAAACGAAAAGATAATGAACGACTTTTTGCATATGATAAGAGAAGTATACCATTCCAGGAAAGAAGAAGGGTTAAGAAGTGTAATACTGATAAGTGTAGGATATTTAAGCGGAGTACTCTCTGATAACGCAAGCCCATTTAATATAGCAGAACATCTCTGGCTTCCGTATTTTACAAAAGAGCAAGTATACGATTTGCTCTCACAACATGAGAAAGAGACAAATCAAATGTTCGATGAGCAAGTCAAAGAGTTAATTTGGCACAACGCCACTGGACAACCAGGTTTAACAAATGCCCTTGCATACGATTTAGTCGAAAACAAAGCTAAAAACGAAAAGTTAATCACCAAACAACACTTCGATAAAACATTGTACGACTTTACCTACGTCTACATCGATAGAAATATCTCCAATATCTTATCTAAGGCTGAAAAGGAACAAGATTTAATGCTTCAGATACTCTTTGATCCGAAAACTGTCCAATTCAACGTGTACGATGATAGAATTAAGTTTTTATATTTGCATGGAGTAATAGATAATTGTGATGGAGTGTGCTGTGTCAAAGTACCGTTGTATTACAAAACACTATACGCCAAATTCAAACCAAGAATCAATGGAGAACAAAAATACATGATAAGCTTTCGTGAGAATTTGAATGTATACATCGATGAGAACGGATTGAAATTAAACGAACTGTTGAAAAAATATGATGAGTATATCAAAAGTCGTGGAGCGAAGATGTTCAAAGGACAAAGACTTTACGAAGGAGCGTACCAATACAATCTTGATTTGTTCTTGAGCACGTACATGGAAGAACTCGGAGGAGAAATCCATCCAGAAGTGGAGATAGGAGGAGGAAGGGTAGATTTACTTTTGACATACAAAGGGAAAAAGTACATAGTGGAGATAAAAGTGGATGTAACACCAAGGAAATACGAAGAAGGGAAGAGGCAATTGATAGAATACATGGAAAGAAGTGGACTAAAAGAAGGCTGGTATGTGATATTCGATAGTCGAATAGAAGAGACGATGTACGAACAAGAAGAAA
>CAZOAS010000336.1:0-1582 GCA_964577745.1 uncultured Fervidobacterium sp. | reverse complement strand
TATAAAAAAATAAAAAGCCCCCTCTCGGGGGCTAAATCTTTGCTATTTCAAAAATCAGTAAGTTACATTTTCTATCTTAGCATATTTCTTAGTTGCACCGCTTTCGTAGAACACCTCAACTGTATGATTATTCGCAGAAGAATCACTCTCAAATGCGATGATGTAAGAAGATTCCACGTATTCAACAATACCCAAATCAGTTAAATCAACATTACCAGAACTATCTGTGTATTTTATAATTCCACCTGTTTTTTGGCAAAGTTCTCTTGGATCTTCTGGTAATGTAAAGTCTGCATTTGGATCGTTGTATGGGTTCTTCGGCACAAATGCTCCATGAATTGTGAAATAACCTACAAGTTTCGGTAGCATCTCAGCTTTTGTGAAATGAGCATAACTTGTTCCATCACCTTTGTAATGGGCAGGTGCATCTGTAATTAGTATCATACTTCTCTGAGAGCCAGGTCTCCATTCAAGTGCGGTTGCTGCAAACATGATAGCATCATATAGATTCTCCCACCAATCACCTCCGTCACCAGCATAAAGCTCTGAAACATATTCTTTTGCATCATCCGGTGAAGAAAGATTTAAGTATGGAAGGTCTATATCTATATCACTGGGTGGATTTACATAGTCGTCATAAGGTATAATACCTATTCGTACATCCAGTCCACTTTCTTTTAACGCATTTGCAAAAGCTATTATACTATTTTTTGCACCGTTTATAGAAGGTCCCATACTCCCGGTAACATCAAGTATTATGGCAATATCCAGTTTATTTCTCGCTGTACTTTCTTTGTACAATACAAATCCTTGCTCTTTGTTATCTTCAAATACCCTTAAATTACTTGCGCTGATATTTTCAACACCAGGTATACTCAAACGAATTTTGACGTAATCTGGTACTGCAAGTGGTAATAAAGCCGGTATTTTATCGACACTTATGTAGATACCATCCGCAGAATATCCGGAAACACTTGGCTTAGTCGTACCAGTTGGATCTTTTGGTATAATCGAAGGTGCCGTTGGTATATTCTGACAGCTGTAAAGTATAAAGAAGACCGCTATGAATATAACCATGCTAAGTAATGTTTTTCTCATACCGCATCACCACCTAAAATCCTATACCTATACCTGCACTAACGGCATAGATACCAAGAGATTGAAAGGATGTTGTCATAGTTGTCATACCTTCGATGAAAAACACAATACCTTGCCCAAACCTCAAACCAGCTTTCACGTGGAACAGTTCCATTGAGTAAAGCGAAAAATCAAAATTATCAAGGTCAACAATGATTATCGGTGCAACTCCAACGTAAATGAGATTCGTGAAGAGTGGGAGTGCTAAGTAAAGATATGGATCAAATTCTATAAAGCGAATCTCTTCGATGTTAATATTCTCTATCTCTTCAAAGTTGCTCAGCGGGTAGTACCCTTCAAGCATCAAAGAGATTCCACCTGAAAGAGTACCCACTCTCGCACCGATAAATGGTCTGTTTCTTCCACCAAGTTCCATACCACCAAGTACAGATAGTTCAAAACTCATACCAATAACGGCTACTAAGACTCCAACCAGTACCAACAA
>CAZOAS010000335.1:0-1593 GCA_964577745.1 uncultured Fervidobacterium sp. | reverse complement strand
AAACGTCACCGTTATCATTGGTGACGGAAAAAATGGACTAATTGAATATGCGCCATTCGATAAGATTACAGTCACATGTTATGCAAGAAAAATACCAGAAAAGTTGATTGAACAACTAAATACAAACGGTATTATGGTCATCCCTATAGGAGACGAATTTGTTCAAGTACTTAACAAAATAACAAAGTTGGAAGATAATCTGAGAATAGAAAGATTAAGTTATGTAAAATTCGTTCCGATGGTATAAGCTGATTAACAATTTTGGGTAAAGGGTGAACAAAATGAGTAATATATCAAAAAAAGTTATTGAACCTTACGGCAAGGTCATAATTGGAGACAGTCGTAAAATGGGGTTAATTGAAGATGAATCTATAGATTTCATTGTAACCTCTCCACCATATTGGCATATAAAAGATTATGGTGTCGAAGGACAGATTGGATATGGTCAAACGCTTCACGAATATTTAAAAGACTTATATACCGTTTGGTCTGAGTGCTATCGTGTCTTAAGACCTGGACGTAGAATGTGTATAAATGTTGGTGACCAGTTCGCAAGATCTGTAATTTATGGAAGATATAAGATTATACCAATTCATGCTGAAATTATTTCACAATGTGAAGATATTGGATTTGATTACATGGGTTCCATAATCTGGCAAAAAAAGACGACGATGAATACAACCGGTGGAGCAAACGTTATGGGGTCATATCCATATCCTCCAAATGGAATGATAGAAATAGATTACGAGTTTATACTCATATTTAAAAAACCAGGTAAGACACCTGTCGTATCCAAGGAAATCAAGGAACTTTCAAAACTTGAAAAAAATGAATGGAAAGAATATTTTAGTGGTCATTGGTACTTTCCAGGTGCAAAACAGGTTGACCACGAAGCTATGTTTCCAGAAGAACTCCCAAGAAGATTAATAAAAATGTACACCTTTGTTGGAGAAACTGTTTTAGACCCATTCCTTGGTAGTGGTACAACGCTTAAAGTAGCTTTAGAACTTCGAAGAAACGGTGTTGGATACGAAATAAACAAAGATTATGTTAAAATCATAAAAGAGAAACTTGGTATTGAAAACTCACTCTTCAAGAGTTATGTGGAATTTCTTGAAGACAAAATAATCGTTGAAAGAGCTAAGAGAGTAGATTACGTTCCTAAGGTAAAAGATGCAAAACCACTAATCGAACCATCGAAAATGAGGTTTGCTAATGAAAAACTTTATAAAGTGGTGGAGATACTTGATGAAAAAACACTCAGACTTGATACTGGGTTAATTGTCGAGTTCTTAGGATTGGATATTATAGATAAAGAAAAAACTGTAAGATATCTCAGTGAATTTGTTTTAAAGAAGGAAGTTTTTCTAAAATTTGAAACCAACGACAATATAATAGAAAACAATAAAATACAAGCTTACGTGTTCTTGAAAAACAAAATATTTTTAAATGCTTATCTTATTAAGTCTGGTCTTGCTGTAACAAAAAAGGATAAAAGTTTCAAGTATTTGAAAAAGTTCATACAGCTGGAGGAGGAAGCTTTAAATGGTAAAAAAAGAGTGGATATTGAACATAGCAACAAATAGGTGGGGA
>CAZOAS010000334.1:0-1610 GCA_964577745.1 uncultured Fervidobacterium sp. | reverse complement strand
TGATTTCTATCTTCTTTTCTATACTTGTTATCATGACTGATTCCACTCTTAGAGCTTATGCAACAACACGTCAAATTTTGCAGACGCTCTATGCTCAAAGCTATGTAGATTTTCTGTTCGATGTACTTGAGGGTGAGTTAAAGTGGGCTGGTAGTGGTTCGAATCTACTAAAAGGCGAACAAGGTGACTCTGGGCTAAGAAAACCAGATCGTACAAAATACACGGAGTTAGTTGACGTAGCAAGTAGCAAGCCTTGGTTGTACGATAGTATTGACATAGAAAAAACTGCAACGGGATTCATAATATATATCACTTACATTATAGCATCACCTGTAAAATTGTATTACGATGCTACAACAGGTTTATGCAGACCGCTCTCTGAAGGATATTTAGACTCACCATCCTGGTCGATTGTGACACGTGCTATTGCCCCTTCTTCGGAACATTATGTACCAACGTTGGTAAAATTGAAATACTATTACTTGGATTCTGGGATTTATAAACCGGTAACTGGTATACTAAGAGTGACACCGGATATGAGGTTCCAGATTAAAGAAATAGACTTGTCAACGTCTGTTGAAAAAAATCTTGTACCAAGCAATTTTCCATCAAACGATCCAACCACCGCACCGGATGAACTGTTCGTAACACCGATTTCAAAGTTCAAAAACGTTGTATTTAACACAGGATATGCTACCAGAACGTTTAGACAAATTAGAATTGAATACAATTCGCAAACAAAGGAAATAAACATGGTACGATTTATTCCTTCGACTGATCTTTCTCAAAATACTTATTCGGTTAAGTTATTGGATAATGTTGAAAGTTTTCAGGGAAGTCTTATTTATTACTCTTCAGGGGAGTTCAGAGAGTTAAGATTTGACAATAGAGATGATTGGAACACATATAAAAATAGTGCCGAAGTAATAAACATTAAGAACTCAATAATAGGAATGAAATTTACCGTTACTTGGAAACCCACGTGGGAATCAACAGGTGATCAAGAGATCACAAAAACAAGATTAATAATAATACCACAGGGAATGCAGTGAATTTTGACAGGAGGAAAAAGAATGTACAGAAGCGGAATGATAAGTATATCAATTGCTTTGTTGATCTTTTTATTTGCAAGTCTATCAGCTCTTGTAATTTCTGGTGTGATGAAAGAAGTTATCGAAGTTGAAACAAGAGTTCAATCTTCTTTGAATAGCTCAAAAGCAAGGTTGACTATGATATCAAATGCCAACATCTGGCGAAAGTTTTTAACTGACAATGGTGGCTATTGGGATGAAATTCAGTATGAATTCCAGACTACGCAAGGAACAGTAACATCCTTGGTTTTGACAAGTACTGGAGATGATTACATAAAGATAAATATAAACAATTCGGAAAAAACAATAAATTATTCCATCGTTTCAACAACAACTCAATATTCTAAATTCGACAGGTATATAAGAGTGAATATGGATGTTTTTATTAACGGTAAAAAGACCGTATTTGGCGGCTTGTTTGACTTGGGTTGGCCAGGTTTCTAAGGTCATTTTTTCTCTTCCAGTTCTATCTTTTTCAAAACTTCCATCTGTTTTTTGAACTCTCTTATTCCCATATTC
>CAZOAS010000333.1:0-1639 GCA_964577745.1 uncultured Fervidobacterium sp. | reverse complement strand
TATGTCTATAGCAATGCTATCAAATCATTTATGGAATTTACACATTCTTGAGGAAGTTTATCGTAACCTTGATTTTCGATTTCTTTGGATTTGAGAAATTCTATACGCTTTTCAAGAGAGACTTTGACAAGTTCTCTGTATTCGTAATCTGAGATTTTCACTTCGAAACCATCGATTTCCATGGTTTTCAGCCCGCCGAACCAATCTACAAACTTTGCCTTCTTTTCAACGATGTGTTCTATGATTTCAAGTGTGATTTCTTTCGGCACTTTCTTATTTAAATAAAATCCTGTGTTTACGATGTAACATTCGACACCTTTTTCAAAGAGCTTTTTGAATTTTTCAAAGTCTTCGGACAACGGATATGTTCTGAACGGATTTGCGTATGGTTCAAAGACAAGTGCTTCTGGGTCAACACCGGGGAGTAATTTTTCAGCCGATGTTCGTTTCGTTGCAAGTGTTGCTCCCATTGTCGATGCAAGTATCGGATCTTCTATTTTTACAACTGGTGGTAGAACGGGGTCCTTCATTATCCAGAATATAGCATTCACAGGTTCTTCTATTTTATCAACTCTGTTTGGTGACCATAATCTTGACTTTATAGCCCTTCCATTTCCGTTTCTTATATCTTCCATTACAGGTACCACCTTACCATTCTCATCGACGGTAGCACCACAATTTTGGATTGTGAGCAAGTATTTGTTATCGTCACTTGTGAGAGGATAGTCGGATGTTTTGTCAAAATAAGATGGTTCAAGTGCGATTGAGGAAAGGTCTTCAAGGTTTATCACAAGTGCATCGTCATGCAATACTGTTATTGCATATTTTCCTTTGTGTTTGGCGTGAGTCAATGTTGATTTACCAGATCCAGATAATCCAAAGAATGCCGCAACGAACTTACTGTTATCAAATTCGTATTTCTTCAACCCACCGTGGCAAGCAACATATCCTTGTCTATTTCCAACAGACCATCCAAGTGTGAGCGTACCTTTCTTGAATTCCCCAAAATATCTTAGTCCAAGCAAAGCAGCACAATTATTCTTTGGGTCAAAGAGCGCAAGTCCACCGGGAAATTCTGGATGTTGCCAATCGGGGTCTGTGAAAATGTATATATCAGGTTCGTTGAGAAGCTTTGAATTTTCATACATTAAAGAGTACTCTGGGGTCAAATCTTGGAAGTTCAAAAGCCAGTTGTAAACTGTATTTTCAAAACCTTCGGGTATCAATATATGGTTCTTAACCATGAAATCAGGATGCAATCCAGTGTAGCTTATAACATGATACATTTTCCTAAATCTTGTACCATAAACAGCTTCACGTACAACTTCAGCAAGAGTATCTTCATTTACCCCTGGAATTCCTATTATTTTCCTTGCACCAGCAAATCTTCCAACGGTAGCACCATCGTTGAAAAGCAAGATTTTTGTGCCCTCGTCAAGGTTCAAAAGTTCCGGTTTATAAACTGGTAAATCTGTTACAATAGTTCCTGGTGAGTTGATAGCTTTCTTGTACGCTTCTCTTCTGGATGTCACCAATTCAACGTTGTTACCATAGAAAGCGCTCTCAATAGTTGTACGAATCTTGGAAAAGTTAGACTTGTTAACCTCCGACCACTGCCACCTTCCCTTAGTTGCCATCC
>CAZOAS010000332.1:0-1656 GCA_964577745.1 uncultured Fervidobacterium sp. | reverse complement strand
AGGTACTTTAAAAACTTTCGGATGAAGTCTTTTATCCATTAACGAACACCTCCAAAAAGGATGGCTTTATTTGTATTTATTCGAAAGGTTTAATATATCATCTACTATCTTTGAGAATTCCTTAACCTTTGCGGAGCCATCGAATTTTTCTTTATCTAAGAAATATATTCCGTCCAATTCATATTCCAAAATTATCCTGCTTTTTCTTGGTCCCTTCTTCCCTTCAATAAAAGCAATTTCATCGTCTTTGTCAGGAGTTGCAAGAAAAACCTTTACATGAGAAGTAATTTTTGACTCTGCAAGTTTCTTTTTCCAATACGCAGTTTCATATCCTCTTTCTCGAAATGAATTTTTTACAGAAATGATAGCTAACACAACAGGTTCACTTTCACAAGATTTGTAGACAACTATGTCAGCATCAGGCAAAAACAAATACTGCCCAAAATCCAAAGCAATTGCTCGCTTGATCTTGGAGAGTTCTTCAGTTATCTTTGTGGATTTTAATTCTTCATCACTTGTTATTTTTATGCAAGTACCTTTGAATTGCTCTTTTAGATAGTTCATTATATTCGCTTGAACGTTTTTGCCAATGTAGCTCCTGTAAGATTGCCTTGCTTTATTTGAAGCTTCTTCAGAACTTATTCCCTGTTTTTTTAACTCTTCGATTTTTCTATTTATATACTTTTCCTTTTCTTCACTAACTACGTTCCTTTCATCTTTTTTCATTAAAAGAATCCCTCCAAAACAAAACATTCCCTTGATATTCTTTCTTTTGCAAGTTCAAAGTACTGTTCATCTATTTCAACACCGATTGCTTTACGTTTAGATTTATATGCGGCAATCAACGTTGTTCCGCTACCGGCAAATGGATCAAGGATCGTATCACCGACATAGCTGAAAAGCTTTATACACCTTCTTGGCAATTCTACCGGAAACGGAGCAGGATGACCTATTTTTTTCTTGCTCTCACCTGAAAATGTCCAAAGCCCATTCGTCCACTCTATGAATTCTTCGCGAGATATATCCGATACACCATCTGTTAGTTTCTTCCAAGATTCTTTGTAAAGTATCACTATAACTTCCACTGGAGCAATTACATACGGAGCGGAAGCAGACATCCAACTTCCCCATGCCGTCCGCCTTGAAATGTTACCTTCGTTCCAAATTATGGTCGAATGATAATTGAAACCGACCTTTTTAGCTATTGTTAAAACATCAGCGTAAACACTCTGTTGTCCACCTTTGTTTTTATCTAATGGAATATTCAAGCACATCCGTCCATCTTTTTTTAAAAGATTCAGAGCCTTAGAGAGCCAACTTTCGGTCCATTTCAAGTATTGTTCATAAGACATTTCATCGTTATGTAAACCGTATTCGATTCCGACGTTGTACGGAGGAGATGTTACAATTAAGTCGATGCTGTTATTTGATATATCGCATTTTAAGAAATCATCGTTAATCAAAGTTATACCATCTATTTCGTTCCATATTTTCAAATTGTTCGACCTCCTAAAACGACATTTTTTACCTTATAATCTATGCACACACCACACAAACTACAGATGTTTCTACAATCCTTTGTCTGAACACCATCGAAAAATTTTTGGTATTCTTTCCACAAAAATTCTTTGCTTACTCCGCTATCAAGGTGGTCCC
>CAZOAS010000331.1:0-1663 GCA_964577745.1 uncultured Fervidobacterium sp. | reverse complement strand
GATTTGGGGATATAATTAGCTAAGAAAGCAAAATATATAACTATTGTGTTTGGGTGGTTTGTAAATTATTATTTCATCGGGGTGGATGTGTTATGACAAATACAGGGGAAAGGAAGGTAGTGTTTCCTATTAATAACAATCAGAAATACTCGCGAAACATATCAGATAATGTTTGCTTAACTTGTATGTTTTGGACGGGATATAGAAAGAAAGAAGAAAATTCTATTTCAAGTATTTCAAGCAAGACACAAGGTGTGTGTCTATGGCATGCCAATACATCTACAGAGGCATCTTTTTCATGTAATCATTGGATAAAGAAGTACTAATAATTCCAACTTTTTTCAGTCGTAGGTTAGGCTGACTTAAGATATTAAGTCAGCCTTTTTATTTTGGTTTACTGGGTTGAACTATAAAACTATGGATGTTATAATAAAATGAAAAAAATTCAAAAATTTAAACTGCGAATCTTTCCGTACAGGAGGTGTCTTGGTGAAAAAGCATTATTTAACGTTTCTTATTGTCATCGTCTCCCAACTTGTTTTGTTTTCTGCCGTTGTGAATTTTTCCTTTGTTGGTGATGTGATGTTTCCAAAGTCGATTCTTGATATGTTTAAAACTTCCTCTGGTTACGATTTTAAGCCTATATTTTCAGAAGTTAAAGATATTCTATCTGCTTCTGATATAGCGTTTTGCAACCTTGAGACGACGCTCGGTGGACCTCCATACACTGGCGTGCCAAAGTTTTCTTCACCAGATGAAGTGCTTGATGCATTAAAGTGGGCTGGTTTTGATGTGGTCAACGTTGCTAATAACCACATGCTTGATACAGGGGCTGCTGGTTTGAGAAGGACGATTGAACAAGTGAGAAAATACGGTTTTACATCAGTTGGTGGAAGACTCTCTCCAAACGAACCGCGATACTCTATTGTTGAAGTTAATGGTGTTAAAGTTTCGTTCGCTGGGTTTACCTTCTCAACAAATGGTATACCTATGCCTCGTGAGTATAGTTACATGTTTGATTACATAAGTGATAATATTGTGCTTTCAACGATTAGAGAGATGCGTAAAGTATCAGACATTGTTGTTGTGCATTTCCATTTTGGTGTTGAGTTTATGAGGTCACCTACGAAAGAGCAAGAAAGAATAGTAAAGTTGTGTATAGAAAATGGTGCGGATATTGTTGTTGGCTCACATCCTCATGTACTTCAGAGAGTAGATGTTTTCAATCACAACGGTAAAAGAAAGGTTATAGCTTATTCGTTGGGAAATTTTGTTTCAAACATGGTTGAACCTTACACGGATATCGGAGCAATACTGAATGTTTCTTACGATACGGATCAAGGGGCAATTGTTGTTAATCCTATACTAACTTGGAGACACCGATATTCCAACAATGGCAGAGCTTCTCTTAGGATAATACCAGTTGTAGATTTTATTAGAAAGCCTGATAAGTTTATTACAAATAGCGACTTGAGAACATTAAGAAACATCCTTGACAATACTAAGCTTTTGAGTAATTAAAAAAGTGGCTCGTTCCGAGCCACTTTTTTGTCAATTAATAGAACAATTTTGCAAGTTGTTTTATATAATAGTCCACGGGTCTTATGTTAAGCAATGTTTCACTGTAAGGTACCTCGGTTACTATGAACCCTTTTATACCTAC
>CAZOAS010000330.1:0-1690 GCA_964577745.1 uncultured Fervidobacterium sp. | reverse complement strand
GAGGTGCTTTATGCGTGAAGTAATGAGAGTATCAAATGTTGATGATAAATACGTTTATCTGTCCTTAGCGGTAAGTGAAGCAACATGTTCAGCTTGTGCAATAGCAGGTTCTTGTTCTATTAAAGGAAGTGGTAAGGAAATGAAATTACCAAAAACTTCAATAAGAAGAGACTTCTTACCACTTTTACCAGGTGATACAGTTATTGTTGATATGAAATACAACGAAGCAATACTATCGTTGATTGTCTACGGAATTCCATTAGCAGGGTTCATGATAGGTGTTTTGCTTGGATACTTTCTTAAAGTTTCTGATGTAATTTCGTTCCTACTTGGTATAGCTTTTGCTGGTATTGGTGCGCTTTTTACACGTATGTTTGATAAAAAATACAAAGTAGAGATTATAGATGTAAAACATCAAAATTTAACCGATAATTTTATACTAAAGTGATTTTTTTAGAATCTCCCATAGGGGTGATAGGGATGATTTATTCATTTAAAAAAGGAGAACCAAAAAAAGGATGGGTCACGATAGTTCACGGACTTGGTGAACATATCGGAAGGTACGAAAGATTAATTAATATGTTTATTCAAGATGGATACGGTGTAATTGGGTTTGATTTACCTGGTCATGGAAAAAGTTCCGGTAAACGTGGGCACACTTGTATTGAAGATGTCTTGGAAATTATAGATGAATTAACTAAAGAAGCAAAGTCGCTCATACTTTTCGGTCATAGTCTTGGTGGACTGATAGCTGTAAGGTACACAGAAACAAGACCACAGAAAGTTGATAAATTGATAGTTTCGTCACCAGCGTTGTACATTCAACCCAGTAAAACTCAAAAGATAATGCTCAACGTATTTTCCATTACCATGCCAAGCTTAACCGTTAGCAACGGGATAGATCCAAAGTTACTTTCCAGAAATGCTGAAGCCGTTCAAAAATACATCTCTGACCCACTCGTACATGATAGAATATCTATAAAACTCGGTAAAAGCATGCTTAAAAATGTTGATTATGCCCACGAGCAAGTTGAAAGGATAATCTGTCCGACGGCTATATTAGTTGGCACTGAGGATAAAGTAACACCACCGGAAGGTGCAAAGAGATTTTACGAAAAACTAAGGGTAAGAAAAGTACTGAAGGAATTTGACGGTGGTTACCATGAGCTATTTGAAGATCCAATCCACGCTGATAAATTTCATGAAACGATAATTGAATTAACAAACGAAGATTTTTAACGGGAGAGATAATCGATGTATAAAACAAGGTTGGGCGAATTTGAACTACAGGAAAATGAAATAATAACCTTTCCAGAGGGTATACCGGGTTTTGAGGAGCTAAAGAAATTTGCCGTGATATCCCTGGAAGAGACAAAACCTATATGCTGGCTTGTAAGTCTTGAAGATGAGAACGTCGCTCTACCTTTAATTGACCCTTGGCTTATTGAGGAAGACTACGAAATTGAACTTTCAGAAAATGAATTACACATTCTCAAAGTTGAAGATCCGGGTGATATAGTGGTCTGGAGTGTCGTAACAATACCATTCGGAAAACCGGAAGAATCAACTGTAAATTTAAAAGCTCCGATTATTATAAATTTGAAAAGTGGAATAGGGATGCAAGTTATACTCGAAAAGTACGAACTTAAACATCCCATAAAATGTCGTCAGTAAAATGAAAAGTGGTGAT
>CAZOAS010000329.1:0-1706 GCA_964577745.1 uncultured Fervidobacterium sp. | reverse complement strand
AAATGCTGTTAATGAAATAATTAAACGCCTTGAAAATGGAGAGAAACTTTTTACAAACGGAGAAGTCGTTCATAATAGGAATGTACTCGAAAAACTCAGATCCTTGGGGCTAAAACACGAGCCTGATGAAAATGTTTCATTTGTAATAAGAGCACATGGTTTACCACCGGATGAAGTTGAAAGAATAAGTGAAAAATATAAAATCATTGACCTAACCTGTCCAATTGTCAGCAACAATTTCAAATTAGGCATGAGTTTGGTTAAAAATGGTTATTGTGTAGTTGCTTTTGGAAAAAAGAATCATCCAGAAATGATAGCACTTTCAGGGCACATTGATGGTTCGATAGTAACAATGGAACCTTTTTCTGTACCTAACGATAAAATTGCGATAATTAGTCAAACAACAAGTTCGGAAGAAGACTTTTTAAAGTTTGTCGAAGAAATGAAGAGTAAAAACAAAGGTAAAGAAATAAAGATTATAAACACAATTTGCAAAGTTACAATTGAACGTGAAAATGCTGCAAAAAAACTTTCGAGTGTATGTAATTTGGTGATTGTAGTTGGCGGTAAAAATAGTTCAAACACAAAAAAATTGTTTGAGATTTCTTCAAAGCACACAACGACTTTGCACGTTGAAAATGTAGAGGAGCTCATAAATGAACTTTCAAAACCAGAAGTGTCATGGATTTTCAAAGAAAGTAGTGAAAAAGTAGTAAGAATAGGATTAATAAGTGGAACGTCAACGGATTCAAAAGACGTTGATGATATTTTTTATTATATTCTTCAAAACTACGGTGGGAGGGAACTTTGCATGGCGGATTTGAACAACATTTCAAAAGGAGAACTTTTCGAAGAAACAACTGGAGAATCTTTCGAACAACTTCTTAACGAGTACGAAAACATGAATCAGGTGGGAAGGGGAAAGATTGTAGAAGGAGTTATAACAGAGGTTTCGTCAACAGGTTTAACTGTCGATCTTGGTGGAAAAGTTACAGGTGTAGTGCCTTTAGAAGAGCTTTTTAAAGAACTTAATGAATATAAAGTTGGCGACAAAGTAAAAGTTCGTGTTGAAAAGGTCAACGAAGATGACGGAACAGCTCTCCTTTCCGAAAAAAGACCTATGGAAAAATTTGTTCTTGAAGAAATAAGCAAAGCCAAAGAAAACGGTAAAACCGTATATGGAAAGATAATCGACCGCACGAAAGGTGGATACAGAGTCCTGCTTGAAAACACTGTCGAAGCATTTTTACCAGGCAGCGAGTCAAACATTAAAGAAGGTGAAGAAATTCCGAGAGGAAAAATGCAATTTGCCGTTATATCTTCTGAATTAAGAGGGCGCAAGCCTAATATAGTGGTATCTAGGAAAAGACTTTTCCAAAAATTAATAGATGAATTCTACACCAACAGAAAACCAGGAGATGTTATTGAAGGTATCGTTGAAAACATCGACGACAAAGGAGCGATCATAAGAATCGCTGGAATCACAACAGGTTTTGTGCCAAATAGCGAGATTTCCTACAATACATCCACAAAAGCAAAAGACGTATTAAACATAGGTAAAACAATGAAATTTTTGATAAAAGAAATAAATCCAGAAAAGAAACGATTATTACTCAGCCTTAAAGCACTACTACCAGATCCTTGGGAAAATGTTCCTAAGAAATATCAAATTGGTCAATCCGTAACAGGTGTTGTGGTATCTGTTA
>CAZOAS010000328.1:0-1717 GCA_964577745.1 uncultured Fervidobacterium sp. | reverse complement strand
TGGCTCCGGCGGAGGGACTCGAACCCCCAGCCTAGTGGTTAACAGCCACCCGCTCTACCGATTGAGCTACGCCGGAACTTCAACGTTGACCATTATCTATTATACCACATTTATAATTTTTGTCAAGCACTATTTTTGCAAATCTTTTTGTTACGAAGGTATACTAAGTTTTTCTTTGAATAACGTGGAAAAACCCAAAAAAGTCTTACGGAAAATACCCAAAAAACCATGATATATTCTAAAACAACGTTTATAATTTGTCAAGAAGTGTGGTATAATTGTATTCGGACAGGGGAACTAAATATTACGAAAAAGAAAACTATTGGGGGATAATATATATGGATAAAAAGAAAGAAACATTCCAACCTTCATTAAAAGTTAGGGTAAAGCGTTTATTTATGTACTCTTCTTTGCTTCTCTTTGTTTCTTTGCTTATATTTTCAATAATCGTTATCGAAAATGTATTAAAAAGTTTTGAGCAGGAAAACGAACTTTATTCCTCTCTTGTAGATTCTATACTTGAAAGTGATTCAGAATCAATGAAGATTTTAGCGGAAGATTATTCCGTTTGGGATAACATGTACGATTATGTCACTAACCCAAACAAAGATTTTGAAATTAATTACCTGGATATAGATTACCTTCGGAAATTCGGTGCAGAATTCATAGCGGTCTATTCTTTTGAAAAGCTTATTTTTGCCTCTTCTATAAATCATAGTCTTCGAAATTTCGTCTCTTCTTTAAAATTGAATCCAGAAGAGAATAACACACACTTTTTCGAATTACTTGATGGTTCATCGTTTCCAGTTGAAATTTACGCATATCCTATCGTCAAAACAGACGATATAAACAGAGAAAAACCTATTGGGGTTCTTGTTATTGGAAGGTATTTCGATATTGAAGAGATGCTTAGACTTGAAAAGAAAACCGCTTCCAAAATAACCTTTGAAACCGAATATAGAGGAAAAAGTAGAACTTTTGGTATAAAATTAAAATTCTTAAAAGCACTTAAAAACCAAAATGGAAGAGTTATAGGTTACCTTATCGCCGAAAAAACCTCACAAGTATTTCGTAGTTTACTGATTAATATAACCATACTTTTATTAATCCTCCCAATTTTATTTTTCATCTTTGTCTATATAATTGGTCCATCGATTGCAAGGTACGTTATCTTACCACTTCATGATATAGAGTACGCAATCCAAAACAAAACACCGGATAGCATTGAAAAATATGTTTATCAAGTTGACGAAATAGGTGAACTTTCCCGTGCGATAAAACAGTATCTTATTCAAAGAGAACAGATAAATGTTTACCTAAAAGAACTTGAGAGCAAAAATGCCAGTTTAAGAGCTCTAAACGAAGAAGTAAGAAGATTACTTGAGAAAGATGTGCTAACTGGTCTACTTACAAGACACGTTTTTAACGAACAAATAGAAAGACTTTACGTATCGAGCAAAGCAGATAGAATACCTCTATCAGCGATAGCAATAGACGCTGACAATTTCAAAAAGATAAACGACACATATGGGCATGCAACAGGTGACGAAGTCCTCAAAAAGATAGGTGAAGTGATATTGAAAAGCATCAGAATGAGCGATTTTCCAATAAGAATGGGTGGAGAAGAAATACTCATACTCCTTCCAGAAGCGGATGTAAACGCCGCCTATTCAATTGCCGAAAGAATACGCAAAAAAATCGAAGAAGAATTCCAAAA
>CAZOAS010000327.1:0-1768 GCA_964577745.1 uncultured Fervidobacterium sp. | reverse complement strand
TGCTTTTGTTCTTTTCTTGGTCTTTTATTTCTTCCCATATTTCTTCGAATGTTTTTTTGGAATCAATGAGGTTTATAATTTCCGTCCTGTCGAGTTTATTAAACATTACTTCAAAGCTTTTGTTTAACTCAAGCGATTTTTCTTTAAGTAACATCGGTTGTGTTGCAGTCATGAGTATGAAGATGGTTGAGAGCTTTCGTGACATTAGGTCAAGAAATTTTTCGATAAGTAACCATTGCTCAGGTGGCAATGTTTGAACTTCATCAAGGATTATTATGCTACCTGAAAGCTTGTAGAATTTTTTCATCAGTCTGTTTTTGTACCCTATCATTGTAAGAAGCAATTGCCAAAATGTAGTTACTATTATTTCGCTTTCCCAGGATTCTACAAATAGTTGCATTTTGTCGTATTTGTCATAGTCTATGAATTCTTCCTGTTTCATTTCCTCCGCCTCTGAAAGGTAGTAATGAGCTGTTAAATAAGATTCTTTATCTATGTTGTAATCAGGTATCTCACCTACTACACTTTCGATAACCGATAGGTTTTGTTCGATTATGGATATATATGGTAATGAATATATTATTCTTGGTGTATAGCCCTTTTCTTTTTGTACCTTGTTTCTTAGTTTAATTGCAGCATTCAGTGCTGTAAGCGTTTTTCCTGCTCCAGTTGGAGCTGTTATTGTTATTATTTTGTTGTATAGTCGGGATAGTTTTTCTTCTTTTATAGTTTTTGTTGTTTCTTCTTTTAGTATTTCTCTAATCTCTGTCATCTGGTTTGTTTCTGTACGAAGTTTTTGGATGTATGTATCAACAATATCATCTGGTATGTGTTTTCTGTCTCTTGGAGATATTCCACTGGCATCTTTTTTGTCTGAATCTATTAATATTGAGTAAAGTAACTGCGTTGCAAGTGAAATATCCTCCTTTGTTTCTTCCTTTTCATCTTCGAATTTTATCAACATTTTACGAAGCAGCTGTATTGTTTTTATTGCCCGTTCTTTTGTAAAGTATTCTCTTTCAATCTCTATGCCAAGGAGAGAGTATTCTTTGTGTATGTTTTCGAAGTTTTTTAGTATATCTTCGTATTGCTGAAATAGGGTTTTTAGTCTTTGTGAGTGCGGTTCACTGAGTTCTACAAGAATCTGCGAGATATCCTTTTCTGTTATTGTTTCTTTTGTTTTTATCCTTGGAATTTCATTGCCTGTATCTGGCAAATCTGAATGATGAGCGAATACGGACAGAAAAGCTGGTAATACGTAATAACCATGTTCGTTCTTATCGAATAGATAAGTTGCAAGGGTTATTGCTGATATATATGAATGGTTAGAAAGTTTTGATGTTTTCAATTTACCATTTAGTTTTTCTTGAAAGTATGTTGTATACTTTCCAAAGTCATGGAAGTATGCTATTAGTTTTGATAATTCCTTGAGCTTCTGTTTATCTGAAATTTGTATATCGTCAAAAACTCTTGCTGAAAATTCTGCGACGTTTTTAATGTGTTCTATAAGCTTTTGACCTGGACGTGCAAGGTACTCCACTTTCAATCGCCTCCAGATATGTTACACAAAGCCCCCGGTATTAAACCGGGGGAATAGTTTTAAGTTATAAAAGTACTATGTTCCTGTTAAGATGATGTACTTGGTATACCGTACTTGATACCTTTGTTGAAATGGATTCTCCGTTTGGATTGAAAATATAGTCTTTTACCTTTTTGAGTTTCCTTTCTTTGGTAAATTCAACTGGCATTTTGTCTTTGTATACACTTT
>CAZOAS010000326.1:0-1802 GCA_964577745.1 uncultured Fervidobacterium sp. | reverse complement strand
GCTTCGTCAAGTTGTGTCATGAATGACGTCATTAGATTTTCAGCAAAAAAGGCTGATGATATCTGCTCAAGGGTTTCCTTATCTATCTTTGGCACAACTCTCACCTGCCGTAAATTTCATCTATTATATCAATTCCACATTTTAGATTTCTGAACCAGTCGAACAGTTTTTTCACATTCTCACCTTTGAATATGGCACCATGCTGTGGTGCAACTATATCTATATCTTTTCTCTCGATGATGCTTAACCACTTTCTTAAGGCTATGCTCGATGTTATGTATCTTTTATGGAATAGTTCCATCAATTTCACATGCTCGGAGAAATTTTCAACAAACACATATCTTTGTCCTTTTGGGAAAACGGCAACACCTAAGTCTCCGGAGAAGAGTATTTTTGCCCGTGGATCGTACAGTGTAAAGTTTCCCGTAGAGTGTAGATAGTGCGTTGGAATAAACTCAAGCTCAGTCCCAGATTGAAGTCTTAACTTCTCACCTTTATCTGGAATAGCAACTACTCTTCGTTGATCGTATATTCCAAAATGCGGTAAAAATCGTGTCCAGAGTGCGGATATGTATATCTTTGCATTTTCAGCTATTGAAAGCCAGAGCGTTATTCCAGAGGTCACATCTGGGTCTTGATGTGTAAAGAATATGTATTTTATTTTACTCGGTTCAATTATCTCTGATACATTAGCTAACACTCTTGGAAAAACATGCGCACCACCTGGGTCAAGTAACATCGCTTCGTTACCATCGATGATAATGTATTGATTGGTTTGTACAATTCCTTCCTCTTCATTTTCTTCCCAGGCAAGAAATATGAATTTATGTACTCCATCGTCGTACAATGTTATATTTTCAACACCTTCCCTTTGCATAGGGTCACCTCCCGTTTTTTCGGAATTCGGATTTCGGACACCGAAGTCCGAATTCAATTATACCACATTTATCTAAAAACTATTAAGCCTATCATTCCAGAAATCAATAAGAGTAAAACAACATCGATTTTGGAGTATATCAGAAGCACAGTTGAGGTTATTGTTATCAATATCGATGCAAAGCTACTGAAAGCATCTTTTAAGAAATTCAACGAAGCAGAGCAGATCATAGCAATTATAACAGGTTTGAGTTTAGAAATGATAGTTTTTATCTTTTCATTTTCTTTGTGTTTTACGTAAAATAGGTATACAATGAGTGAAAGAACTATTGGAACAAGTATAACAGATACCGTGGCTATCAGAGCGCCAAGAATTCCTCCCATTTTATATCCTACGAATGTTGCTGCGTTTATCCCTATTGGTCCAGGGGTCGATTGGGATACCGCAACTATGTCGTTGAATTGATCAATTGTAAGCCACTTATTTAAGTCCACCACATAATGGCTAATGACTTTTAAAATGCTGTAACCTCCACCGAAACTTACACTACCTATTTGCAAAAAAGTGATAAATAATTTGAGATATATCATTTTACCTTCATCCTTTTCACTAAGGTGTCTCTTAAAATTGAATACAGTATCGCTATCACTATAACTATTAACGGATTGAATTTAAGAAAACTTACTATAGTAAAAGCTATAATGAAGATGATTTTATCTTCCAAATTTTCCACGCTACCTTTCCACATTTTTAGAACTGATGTTACTAAAATTGCGAATAATGGTGCTTTCATACCTTTCAAAAATGGTTCTAAGTTATTGTAAAATTTTGAAATCAGAGCAGCTATAAGTAAGATAATTACTGTCGGAAAGAATATAGCACCACCAACTGCACAAACCATCCCCTTGAACTTTCGTAGCTTATA
>CAZOAS010000325.1:0-1823 GCA_964577745.1 uncultured Fervidobacterium sp. | reverse complement strand
ATAATTTCATTTGAAAATCAACTAAAAAACTGGAGGTGTTTTTTATGGGAAATACGGTGCGTAAAGTTTTGTTCCTTATCGTAAGTCTTGCCTTAATCACCAGCCTTTTTGCGGAATCAAAAACTATCGCTTCGTTGGAAGTCACCGGAAAGACTATCGCTGGCACGGAAGTTTACGAAAACGAGATAGAAGAACAATACCAGTTTTATCTGTCCATTTATGGAAGCTTTGATCCGCTCTTTGAAGAACCCTACGTAAGAGCTTACGTACTGAATGATTTACTTAGAGAAAGAGTCATAGAACATTTAGCTAACCTTGAAAAGCTCTCTTCAGAAGAATTTGTTGAAAGATACTCATCAGTTGATGAAAACGATATGAGAGATTACTACAAAAATAACAGGGAAGAACTTATGAAAGATGAATACGTAGATATAGATTATGCAGTCTTTTCAACACAAGAAGAAGCTCAAAAGTTTTACGCTGATGCTTTAAAATACGGTTTTGATAAAGCACTTGAAATGGTTGAAAATGCAGAGGAAGTGAAATACGATTCATACGATGGATTGAAAAAATCAGAGACAAACGACATTTTTGTGGATGTATTGTTTGGAAAATATGATAGTAAGATAAGAATTCAGTATACCGATAACGGTAGTTTTGTGTTTTTCATAAGAAATCACAACGATTTATCAACGTTTGAAAAATTCAAAGAGTCACCAAGGTACTCTGAGATCGCCGATAACCTTGGAAAAGAGAAATTAAACTCTTACATCGACAATAATATTAAATCCAGGAACATAAACGTCAGGACATCTGATGATTATTTAAT
The DNA here is from genome assembly GCA_964577745.1 of uncultured Fervidobacterium sp. Taxonomy (GTDB): domain Bacteria; phylum Thermotogota; class Thermotogae; order Thermotogales; family Fervidobacteriaceae; genus Fervidobacterium. The sequence goes on along the minus strand of CAZOAS010000325.1, from coordinate 994 downwards.
CTGGTTGGATTTTGTTAGAGGTAAGGAACCAAGAAAAATACTAAGCGAGTATTTACCAAAAGTCGTCGATAAAAATAAATTGGTCAGTACAAACAACACATGGCTTATAGCTGGCGTGATTTCAGCTATAGAAGATGCAAAAGCGTACGATGAATTTAAAACCGAATATGAATCTTCCGTTTCAAAATTGTACAACATGGGATACAAAACATTCCCTGTTCTTTCACGCATGAGACAATTCGACAATTCTGAAAAGGTAAGACTGGAATACAACGTTGAGCTCTCGAAGATACTTATCAACTACATCAACGAAGGAGATGTAATGAGTGTGTTCCAATATATCTACAAAAACATCTCTGAACTTGAAGAACTCACAAGCTCTTCTGATAAGAATACAAGGCTTAAAGCAATGGAATATCTTTATTATATGAGTGCTTTGCTTGGAGAAGATGAAAAAGCAGAGTCTTATTACGAAAGTATAATTTCAGAAGAACCACATTATGAATTTGAACTTGACATAAATGAAATCCTTGAAAACAGACAACCAGGTGCCGAGCCTGACGTATACGAAGGAGAAGACACAGAAGAAGATTCAGAATAAGTAAGAAGAGGGGTGAATGTATGCACTGGGTTGTTACTGGTGCAAATAGAGGTATAGGTTTAGCCATCGTTAAGCAATTGCTCAAAGAAGGCGAGCAAGTCACAGTTGGAATAAGAAGTTCAATGCCTATTGACCACGAAAACTTAAAGGTGCTTAAACTTGATACCTCGAACCCTGTGTCCATAGAAGAATTCGTTAAAAGTATTGATAAACCTGTCGATGTACTAATAAATAATGCAGGTATATTAATAGAAGAGCGTTTCCCAGAAGTTACAGAAGAAGGTATGTTATTATCTTTCAAAGTAAATACCATGGGACCTTATATTACTGTCCAAGAGATGCACAAAGCTGGTAAGTTAAAGGATGGTTCGAAGATATTGAATATATCAAGTA
>CAZOAS010000324.1:0-1871 GCA_964577745.1 uncultured Fervidobacterium sp. | reverse complement strand
ATAAAAAAACCAATTGCAATAAATGGAATTAAAAAAGCAAAAAATAACCCAGCAAGAACTGTTATTAGAACAAATATCACAATTCCAAAGATCCATGCAATCAAAGGAGCAAAGATTGGAAGAAATGTAACTAAAAAGAGTAGCACAACCAAAATGCCTATGAATGTAAATATCCACATAAAGTTTTCCTTCTTTCGAAGCAAATTTTAGAAAGTACTCAAGATTTCTTTTTCATGTTATACATACGTGTATCAACTTCTCTATAAATCTCTTCTATCGAATCAAAGCTCGATGCATCTATTATCCCGTAAGATACTTTAATATTTTCCTTTTCAAGGACTTTCAAAATCCTTTCAACGACTTTTTGAGCATTTTCAGTATTAGTCTCGGGCAAAACTATCACAAATTCATCTCCACCGTACCTTGCTATCACATCCATAGACCTGATTGTCTCATTTACAATTTTCACCAAAGTCTTCAAGACGTTATCCCCGTAAACATGTCCAAGTGTGTCGTTAATTTCTTTGAATTTATCTATGTCCATCAATATAACAGATAATGGCGTATCCATCCTTTTGCTTTTAAATAATTCTTTTTCGAGAAATTGCTCAAGGAACCTTCTACTGTATGCACCTGTCAGGTAATCTTTTATGGAAAGTTCGAATAATTTCTTTCTATCATTTTCTATCTCTTGGAGTATGTCTACAAAATAAAGCGATAAGTTTATAACATCCACGATTTTATCAAACAACAATATTGTAGAATCTGAAAATTGATCAATGCCTTGCTTTTCGAATAGTACAACACCACGGGTAACTGACCTATATACAATCGGAGCTGCGTATATCGTAAATACCTCTCCACGAACTTTCAAAAGCGTATACCCATCTGGTAGTTGTTCTTCCTCTGAAGAATTTTTAATATGTATTTTAATGCCTTTATCTATTACATACCTTGATAAATTCTTTACTTCTGGTCCTAAACGCATTCCACTTCTATCGTCATTATCAACGTACTTCATGTAAGGATAATAAATATGACCGCTGGATTGCAAGAAGGCTATACCAAGTGTATCCACAAGACCATAGTGTGTTAAGAGCTCTCTTATCTTGTCTCCGAGATTGTATATAATAATTTCTTCTTTGGATAGTTCATCTGAAAGTATTTCTATTAGCTGATTTAGTATGATTTTCTCGACACTGGAGAGTTCAAGTGACACATCTCTCGTTAAAACCATTTGGTATATCTTTCCACCGATCTTCTTCTTTACATAAGTTATCTGTAAATACTTTTTTCCTATCTCTTTTCTCCACGAATTAAAATAATCATCTTCAGCGTTCCGATTTTCGTGAATTGCTTTCAGTACATCGTACAAAATCAAACATTTTTCAGGATGGGAAATTAAATCTTCAAGTTCCTCCTTATTTTTTAAATCCACATTAACCATTGCTGCATGTTCTAGTATTCTTGAATTTATGTAAGCTAAAACATCCGATTGCCAAATTGCAACACCAAATTCTTGTGTGTCTATTATCAAACCAAACATGCTGAGGAACTCTTCAAGTTCTTCAGATTTCTTCTTTAGTTCGTTAGTTCTCTTTTTGTATACTAACAATAAAAACAACAATATACCCACTAAGGTCAAGAATACAAAAAGAATAATCTGAAATTTGATATTCATCTAAGCATCACCTTTTTTGAAGAAAAGAGCGAGCCTTTTACACTTAATTATCCATCGTCCCTTTCATCAATCACAAGTTGTTTTCTATACATCCTTGCGTACAAACCTTCGTTTTCAATTAAATCGTAGTGGTTTCCTTTCTCTATTATCCTTCCTTGGTCGAGTACGTATATTATATCAGCATTTTGCA
>CAZOAS010000323.1:0-1885 GCA_964577745.1 uncultured Fervidobacterium sp. | reverse complement strand
ATTACGGATACGTACTTGAAGTTGGTAATATGACACTTGAAGGAGAATCAAAAGAGTTACTCAAAAATGAAGATGTTAAAAAAGCGTATTTGGGGTTATAAAAAACAAAAGGCTTCAGAGCGATTCTGAAGCCTTTTTTATTTTTAAAATTTAAGAATTTTCCCAATTTTTCTTGATGCTTTCAACAATACTTTGGGCGACCTTTGTTGCTGCAATTCCACCTAAACCTGTCTCTCTCAAACTCTCAGGTAAGGATTTACCAACGTTGTACATTGCCTCCACCACTTCATCAAATGGTATAACACTTTGAATACCAGCTAACGCCATCTCACTACAAATAATCGCAACATTCACAGCGGAACCATTTCGCTTAACACAAGGTACCTCAACAAATCCACCAACCGGATCGCACACAAGTCCCATTAAAGATTTAAAAGCTAATGCTGAAGCATGACCTACATACTCTGGATTTTGAGAAAAATAATAAGTTAGTATAGCTGAAGCCATGGCGGTGGCAGTACCAATCTCTGCTTGACAGCCACCAGCAGCGCCTGATAAAGTTGCCTTCTTTGCCACAACGTTACCCACACCAGAACCGACTATAAAAGCTTTCAGCAAATCTTCTTCCGATGCATTAACAATCTTTTTAAGTGCGTAAACAACACCTGGTACAACACCACATGAACCTGCCGTTGGGCATGCAACGATACGTCCCATAGATGCATTCGATTCCCCCATAGAGAGTGCCACAGTTGTCGCCACATGATTGAATTCGCTTATCATCAATGGTTTGTAACTTGAAAACTTATAACCATTCTCTCCAGTCATACCAGTTAATGTATGAAATTTCTTTCCGAAGTTTTTTTCAGCTTCTTCAAGCATAACTAACATCAATCTTCTCAAATTCAATTTTACTTTTTCTGGATCTCTACCAGTCTCTATCATCTCTTGCGCAAGAATTATTTCGCTAAATTCGAGATTTGTACCTCTCCAAATCTCAAGGAGCTCCGAAAATTTCATAACATCTCACCTTCTTCAAGAACAACAGCGTAAAGCTCAATAACACAATCTAATTTTCTCAAGCATCTAAGCACATCATCGTTCACATTCTCATCAAGTTCAATGATACTTAAAGCAATTCCTTGCAAAGCATTCACTCTTCTCAGATAAACATTCGCTATATTAGTCTTTATACAATCAAGAATATCTTTCAAAGCACCGGGTTTATCTTTATTGACAACCACAAGAGCGGGATAATCACCTGTTAGTGAACACTCAACACCGTTGATTTTCGTTATCCTAATCGCACCACCACCAATTGAAGAGCCTTCTATCTCATTGTAAACGTCGTCCTTCCATGCCTTTATAAGCACAGTATTTGGATGCACATCACCAAGGTCATCTATTTCGAAAGAATATTGAATACCGTACATCTTGGCTATATCGTAAGAATTTTTCACATCTGGATTATCTGGTTTTAAGCCAAGCACACCTGCCAGCAATGCCCTATCAGTACCGTGTCCGCGATAAGTAAGGGCAAAAGAACCGTGCAGAACAAAAACAACTCTGTCTGGAATTCCCATAAGTTTGTAAACAAACCTTGCAATTTTTAATGCACCGAGTGTGTGCGAACTGGAAGGTCCAGTCATAACCGGTCCGGAAACTTCAAGTAAACCCATCAAACTCACCTCTAAGAATTTCAGCTTTTGCTCTACAAATTATACCACAAAGTGGTAAAATGAATCTAAAGAGCAAAAAAGGAGAGTGAAAAACATGTCAAATTGGACTGGTGCACAAAAAAGAATATACATCCTTGCTATCCTACTATTCATAGCTATCCTTGCATATCTTTCTTCTGTTCGAGGCAAAAAGATAGAGTTAATAG
>CAZOAS010000322.1:0-1895 GCA_964577745.1 uncultured Fervidobacterium sp. | reverse complement strand
CATTCTTAAAGAGGAGGTAAGTGTATGAAAGCGTTAAGGGGTCTTTTACTGGTGCTTTGTATCTTGTCTGTTTTCTCATTTGCGGCACTGAAAGTCGATGGTAACAAAGTGGTATTCACATTCAGCTATCCACAGGCAAGTACAGTACATTTGGCTGGGACGTTCAACAATTGGTCAACGAACGCTAACCCGATGAGAAGAGAAGGAGATTTGTGGGTAACAGAACTTGAACTTAAGCCGGGGACTTACCAGTACAAATTCGTTATCGATGGTGGAAAAGTTTGGAAAGAAGACCCAGATGCTCCAGGTTACACAGACGATGGATTTGGTGGTAAGAACGGTGTATTTACGCTTGCCCAAAAAGATGGAAAACTTGTTATCGTTGCACCAGCAGCTGAGATAAAAGAAAAAGTTGAACTAAACACCGAAAGACAAGAAAACTTCTCAATCGAAGATAACGCATATGTAGTTATCAAATTCTACAAGCCAGAAGCTAAATATGTTTTCATAGCCGGTTCTTTCAACAACTGGAGTATGAATGATACTGAGTGTTATAGTTCAGGAGATGGATGGTGGGAAGCTGTTCTTGAACTTTCCGCAGGTGTTTACCAATACAAATTCGTTGTTGATGGTAAAGACTGGGTTGTTGACCCAAATGCTCCAGCATATGTTGACGATGGATTTGGTGGTAAGAACGGCATTTTTGAAGTGTGGAAAGAAGAGGGAAGTCTTAAAGTTGGTGCTCCAAGAATTCAAAAAGAAGAACCTGTCAAAGTTGAATTACCAAAAGAAAATATAATCAAAGCGGTTCAGTATGAAATTGATGGAAAATTATCTGACATCGAAAAATCAACGGCAATGTATACTGGCTCAGTTATAAAACAAGCTTATGTTGCAAGAACATCTACATCGGCATATGTTTGTATAGTGCTTGACAAACCTGCACGTGATTACGTTGGACAAAACGTCCTATTTGAAGTTTACACAGATGCTCCAAGGATGATAGCATCGAATAAAAAAACATTCAATGGTACAACGCTTGGTAAACCAGTTGGTTTCAGATTCTCCATCAACATGAAAACTTGGCAAGCAAGAAAACGAGGTACATTCTTTGCAGCTTCTGGAGACGATTCTTGGATACTTCAAGCAAATGCATTCAGATCAGCAGTTGATGATGTTGTCGAAATTGAAATACCATACGATATACTTGGAGTCAAGAGTGGTGAAAGCTTCAACATATACATTGTATGTTCGATTGATGGCAAAGATGAGGTACTACCACAAGAAGGCATAGTTATTAAAACACCTACTATGCTTTCTGGAAATGTATTAGCAAAGTTTGTTGACAAAACCGGTGATGATTACGGTTTTGGTACATATATCTATCCAAAAGACCCAGCCTTCGCACCATACAAAGGACTTTGGGATATAACCGAAGTTACCGTACTTGAAAACGATGAAGCGTACGTTTTCAGCATCAAATTTGCCGAAATGACCAATCCATGGGGTTCACCAAAAGGTTTTTCACATCAACTTGTAAACATATATCTTGACACTAAAGACGGTGGAAAAACTTCAACATACAAAGAAGGTGCAAGAGTACAATTCAAAGAACCATGGGATTATTTTATAAAAGTTGCGGGATGGCCAGATGATAGAATAGTCTTTGCCACAGCCGATGGTAAAGAAATACCAGAAGCTATAACATACGAAGCTGACCCAGCTGATAAGGTGATACATATAATCGTATTCAAAAAATACCTTGAGGTGAAAACAGGTATAAAAGCATACATATTATCACTCAGCCAAGACGGATACGGTACGGACCACATCAGACCTGTTTCAAAAGATCCAACACAATGGACGCTCGGTGGATACCCAGTTGATTCAAAAGA
>CAZOAS010000321.1:0-1896 GCA_964577745.1 uncultured Fervidobacterium sp. | reverse complement strand
TTTACAAAAAGTGTGCGTTCGTATATGCTCTTCAAAACTAATGGATGTTCTCTCATAATTGTTACAGACGAAACCTTATTATTGATGAATTTTTCTATGACAGTTATAAATCTTTCCATCAGTTTAGATGCTTCTTTGACATCCTGTACCATATTTGCAACGATATGTATGTTCTCTCCACTAACTCCTTTAACGCTTAACAATTTTACAATTGTGTATGTATTTACGATAGCCGTTGGCTCGATAGTCGTAAGTATCACAAAATCTTGAGCTAAAGCCAGAAATGGCATGTAAACATCCGAAAAACCAGGTGGCATGTCCATAATAACTATATCGTAATCGTCTAACACACTGAGGAAGTGTGTGACGAATTCTTTTAAAACTAACTCATTTGCCGTAAGTAAGTCTGAAACGTCGCCTCCAAGCGAGACTAAGTCAACGTTGTAAGCGGTTTTAACAATTAAATCGTCTATGGTACATCTATGATTGACGAAATCTTTGATTGTGTACTTAGGATACGCTCCAAGCAAAATATCGGCATTTGTAAAACCTACGTCAGCATCGAGTAGTAAAGTCTTTTTTCCACTATCTACTAATACCGCCGATAAGTTAGTTGCAAGAAGCGTTTTTCCCACTCCACCTTTTCCACTAACAACAGCTATTATCTGACCGGACCTTAGGCTACTGGCTTGATCTTGCATGCTTTAACACCTCTCGAGAAAGAAGAATAGCCAATTCTCTGTTGTTTGCTTCGAAGATATCATCAGGTACACGTTGTCCGTTGGTAACATAGGCTATTGGAACTTTTAGAAAAGATGGTACATTTACAAAATGTCCAAGTGAAGAGGTTTCATCCATCTTTGAAAGAATCACATGGGTTGGCGAAAGCATCGAAAATTTTGAGAGTATCTCTCTTGCATCTTCGGTTCTGTATTGCATTCCAAGTATTAGGAATATGAAGTCTGGTGAAATTACCTCTGTCATTGCTTTTATCTCCGCCATATGAAGTTCATTCTTTTGGCTTCTTCCAGCTGTGTCAATAAGAACCACATCGTAATCTGATAAAGCTTCAACTTCCAGTTTTGCTTCTTTGGGAGTGTACGCTACACGTATTGGAACATCAAGAAGCATCGCATAAGTCTTAAGTTGGTCAACCGCAGCTATTCTGTAGGTGTCAAGTGTAATTATTCCGACTCTTTTGTGTTCATTTAACTTCAACTTAGCAGCCAGTTTCGCAAGCGTTGTTGTTTTCCCAACGCCAGTAGGACCAGCAAACAATACTTTTCCTTTTAAATCCGGAACGGAAGTGTTTATGAAAGGGAGAAACATTTCAGACAAGATAAGTCTGGTATTTTCGTTAGTAAAATCTAACTGTTGGTATTTCATTTTCGTATATTCGATAAGTTTATCGGAAATCTCGTCATCTACATCTTGTTTTTTCAAAGCCTTTCTAAAGTCTTGTACCCATTGCGGTTCATCGTTTCTTTGTGATGAAATCATCGATTTTAACTCAACCATCATCTTTTTTAGTTCAGTTAGCTCCTCAGCACTTTGAGGGTTGGATTGTTTGTTCTTAGAAAGAATCTCTTGAAGTTTATAAATCTGACCTTTGTCTTCATTTTGTTGTTCTTTTTTATCAGAGACAGCGGCTGTAACTTCTATAAATGTCTTGGCTCCAATTCCAAGGAACCCACCTTTTTTTATCTTTCTTGTACTAAGTATAACGGCATCCTTCCCCAGTTCAACGCGTATTTTTTCAAACGCCTCTTTTATATCGCTTACAACATACTTTTTGACTATCATAACCTCACCACACCCTCAATCGAAAGGTTAACATCTTCGGGAATTTCTTCAAATGATATGACAGCTACACCTGGAATAAACCGGCTTATCATT
>CAZOAS010000320.1:0-1897 GCA_964577745.1 uncultured Fervidobacterium sp. | reverse complement strand
TGGAAGGTAGTGGCAAAAGATAACAAAGGTGCAACAACAGAAGGACCTGTTTGGAGCTTTAGAACAATTAACATACCACCGACTCAACCATCAAATCCTAATCCACAAAACGGTGCTCAAAACGTACCAAAAACACTAACTCTTACTTGGGAAAGTAAGTCAAACATAGGTGGTAAACTAAAATTCGATATTTACTTTGGTAAAGAAAAAAATCCACCATTATACAAAAAAGGTCACCAAGAGAATCGAATAACGATAGAAGGATTAGAATCTGGGACTGAATATTATTGGAAAATAGTAACAATAGATGAAGACGGTACAAGTTCAGAAGGTCCGGTGTGGAGTTTCAAGACAATAAATCAGGTCCCAAGTAAACCTGTTTTACTTTCTCCGACCAATGCTTCTTCAGGAATACCAGCAAAAACTGAGATTTCCTGGAAACCGAGCCAAGATCCAGACGGAGACGAAATTACTTATTATGTGTACATAGGTACCAATCCTCGTGAACTTCGTGAACATGCGAAAGTTAAAGAACCCAAATTTTTGTTTGATGGTTCGAATGCAGTTACCTATTACTGGCAAATAAAAGCTTCCGACGAAAAGGGTGGAGTTAGTGAGAGTGAAATATGGCAATTCACAACAAGAAATCCATCTTTCACTCTCATGATGAGTGAATGGTATAGATATGAACCTATTCCTGCTTATTTCTATGTGGATGCCACAATTTTAGATAAAATAATCGGTTCACAACCCGTAAGTGGTCTTCAAATTCCATTAGCAGTTAAAAATGATTCGATTCACTACAGCTATCTTCTAATTTCCCTCGCTATTAATCCGTCTGAAGTTCCATATGGTCAAGAAAGATTGGGTTTATTACAATTGTCTGGTTTTGGGGAATTAAGGAATAAGCAAGAAACACTTGGACTCTCTGGAGAATTTGAGTTAGTGTTATACAGCTCAGGTTTTTCTCTCGGACAGGTCCTTACAAGCGTAAATCTTATAGGAGATGGATTTGCTTTGTCTGGAAAAATTGGTCTACTTCGTTTCAACAGTGAACCCTTAAAGCTGACTGGACAAAATTATTCAACAGGTTTGAAAGCTGATTTTGTTAGAAAGGATTTTAGCATTAGCTTTGATTATACAATTACTTTCCAAGGTGATGTAAACAAGAAAACTGAAATATACACTTTACAAGGTCAAATCATGCCTTTATATAACCTCGAGCAAAGAAATACTCTTATGAGAACTTTTCTTATTGGAGGAAGTGTGTCTTTGGTAAATGACTATTCAAACAATCAAATGCGTCAAAGTACTATTTTCGAATTATTTGTAAATAAGCTACTTTTCATGAGCTTCAGATTTCGGCAGATGTATTTAGGCGATGGTCGAGTATATTCAGAAATATTTATAGGTATTGGAATGTTTATCAATGATGAATCCTTTAGAGAAGGATTATACAGTTATCCTTTTACAAGGTATTAAAAAAGTGGAGTTTGTACAAAAACGATAACAAAATTACAATGGGCTGATTTGACTTTTTAAAACTTCAAAAAATAGTACCACAAAAAGATTGAAAAAGAGTTTACTAAAGTCTCTTGTTTTTAATATACTCTTACTCAGTTTATAACAATAAAATACTGATTATCAGAATACGAGACTTTGAGAATAAATCTGTCACCAAACTTCCAGGAGTGATAACCGATTCAAAAAAGCAGTTCTTCAGTTTGGCATATCGCAAAAAGGCAATATCACTTATTACAATGATATTTTGCCACAGTGAATACAAACATTCAAAAATGGAAAAGCCTAAGCGCAGATAACTTGTTGAATAGCTCAATATGAAAAACAGGTGGTGATGTACTTTGAAAACTAAATTTGTTCTGTTAATTATTCTGTT
>CAZOAS010000319.1:0-1901 GCA_964577745.1 uncultured Fervidobacterium sp. | reverse complement strand
GAAATACCCCTCCGCTCCCTTACCATACATCCCAAGTCCAGCGGTAATTGCAAGAATAACCAATACTGATAATGCACCTTCCAAAAGCATGCTTCCGTATCCAATCAATTTTGCATCGTTCTCTTTTTCAAGTTGTTTTACACTTGTACCAGAAGCAGCGAGTGAATGGAAACCACTGATGGCTCCACAAGCTATAATAACGAAAAGACTTGGCCAAAGTGCGGGGGAACCTTTAGCAACTTGGAAAGCAGGAGCAACAACAGTTGGTCTTCCTACAATAATTCCAAGCATTAAAACACCCATCAAGACAAGTAACTCGTGTGAATTAATGTAATCTCTTGGTTGTAAAAGAGTTGAGACTGATAAAGTAGAGGCGATATAAGAATAAACAAGTAAGATTACGATCCAAGATACGACTGGTGAAATGTTTCCAATTTGAGGTATTTTAATTGGAAAGTAAATTCCTATTATCGCAAAAACGTACAAAAGTATAAGTCCAATAATTGAGTATAGAGTGTCTTTTTTGCCTTTTTTATAAACCATATAACCTATCCATACAGCTATCGGTATTTCCATCCATATTGAAAGAACACTTTCAGGATACATTGTAAAGAGAAGCCCGATTATCATTGCAAAGACGGCTAAAACAAGCCACAACAAAAACTGAATTAAGATTAAGAATATTATTCCAACTCTGTTAGAAATGAGCTTTTTTGTAAGTTCTCCTATCGTTTGCCCTCCATGTCTTGATGACATAACAAGACTTGTAAAATCATGTACCGCACCTGCAAATATCGGACCTAACACAACCCACAGAAAAGCTGGTACCCATCCCCAAATAACCCCTATTGCAGGACCAACAATTGGACCCGTTCCAGCAATAGTTGTAAAATGGTGTCCCATCAGTATGTGTTTTTTTGTCGGAACATAATCTACGCCGTCTTTGAACACCTGAGCAGGAACCTTGTTGTTGTCATCGAGCTTGAAAATTTTCTTGGCTAACCAAGTTCCGTAAGTGTGATAAGCCGCTATGTATCCAAAAAATGCAAGCAGTGCGAGAAAAAGAGCGTTCATAACCCATACCTCCCTTCTTTAATAACTACTGCCTGAAGCAGTAGCTGGATGGTCTTTATAAACATCAATCCATTTTCTAATGATTCCCTTCATTAGCGAAATTTGTTACAATTACATATGTATTTTACCACAAATTTTTTCAACATATGTTAGTTCTAAACAACACCCTGTCTAAAGTAACAAATTAATTAAGAAGGATTTCAAGTGTCCTTGGTTCTCGTTTTATACGATTTACTAAATACACTAACATCCTTCCTATCAACATCCATTCTATCCATACTTTTATATCAATCCACTTTTTCCTCTCAAAATTTATTTTCATCTTCAACCGCTGAATAAATTTTTCTATTTCCCATCTGGGATTTATCATGAGATAGAAAAAGAAGTATCTGGAGGGATAATAGACATATTGATAGAAAACAACGGAGTAGTGTATATAATAGAGTTGAAGGTGGACAAAAGTGCGAAAGAAGGGCTTGAACAGATAAAAGAAAGAAGGTACTACGAAGGATTCGCAAGTAAAAAGTGTTATCTAATAGGAGTGAATATAGATAGTCAGATGAGGAATATAAAGGAATGGGAATACGAAGTAATCAAGCCAAATTGACCTCCTCCCCGCATTGAAATGCGAGGATTCTTCGTGCGGTTTGTTAGCTTACTAACCTTAACCGCACTGGGCTGGTCAAAGCCACTACTCCTATTCCCTTACGGGAATTCGGAGATACCTTTTTGAGTATGTTTAATGCTCCATTTACATCAGCATTTATCACGACTCCACAGTCTTTGCAAACATACAGTCCACGATACACTCTGTTTGTCTTATCAAC
>CAZOAS010000318.1:0-1908 GCA_964577745.1 uncultured Fervidobacterium sp. | reverse complement strand
AGGTCAATCATAAAAACCTAAAGCTACGAATTACCTTTTGTAATCTTGCAATTTCAATTCTATCATAAAAAAACAATGTATTGATGATAAAAAATGGCGGACTTACAATCCGCCAGACATCCGAAGTTAAACAAAATAGACTTTTTAGTTTGTTTCTTCGATCTCAACCCTAATATCGGTTTCATTAAGCATCGAGGTAAACTTAGCAAAATTTAATATCATCAAACCATTCGTAAGTTTTCCCTCATAAATAAGCCTTCCTTTTATAAAAATCTTTCCAACCTTGTTAGCAAACGTATCTCCAAAGAAAAGCTTCGTTCCGACAGCTGAATTAACCACAATAACATCTCCAAACCGTAAAGCTTTACTTGATGAACTCGCCAGTGCCAAAGATGAAAATTCTGAATTTAATTCACTAAAAAGCTCTTGAGGAAGTTTGATGATTTTACTATACTCATTTACATACTCTTCAATCATCTTAACAAAGTTTGATTCCATCTCAAAGAACTCTCTGTGAATACTACCATATCGAATGCCACTCAACTTCTCAACATATTTTCTTATCTCATCGACATCACGAACTGGTTTCAAAGGTCGACTGATTTTTGATAAATTCTCTTTTAAAACTTCTCCTGTAATATGCGTTAATTTAACCAATTCAAAAGGTTCATCTTTTATTCTTAGCAACGGTGCCTCAACAGATGCAAGACTCAAATTCAACGTAAGATAAGCAAAACGAACGAAATCACTTCCATCTCTTTTAACAACATCCAAAACAACACCGTAAAAAGGGAGAATGTTAGTGTCAATTGCAAAAACATTACCTAACTCCACATTCCACTCTAAGTTTGATGGATAGATCTCCAAAAATTCCAAAGAATTCATCATCTCTTTATATTGCTCCAATCGTTCTCCAAGAATCATATTTTTCACCTCGTTTTGCACAACATATATCTGTTCTCCCTTATAATTGAGACTCTTTAAATCAAAAACTCTTGACACTTTCAAACATTATTTCGCTGACAATAAGTTTCATAGAACAAATAAAGAACTCTTCCGAATACTTTATTTTCGATTGAATACTGCTCTTGAAAATCTTCCAAAAACTTTCGAGTACGTTCCACTATTTTATAGACATTCGACTGACTCCAACTTGAATCCCTGAAATCATCAACATGATAGTAACGAGATGAAATCAGAAAACATATGTATCTAACCATATCTGCACGCTTATCGTTACATAACTTGTAAAGCTCGTCAAGCAACTCTTGGGCAAGGGCATCTATATAAATATCTGTTACTCCCCCTACCTCAGCACTTATTACCTCAATAAATTCTGTACTATCTGAGTCATCACAATCACTGGCATTAATCTTAGCGTCTAAACTTAACGTCCTGGGTGCACTGGGATTTTCCCCAAAATTATCCCAACAAAAGTTTTCAACAACTCTACAAATATATGCTCTCGGATTACTTATATTCTCTTCCAATAATCTCGAGCAAATGATATTAAATTTTTTCAAGAAAAATTCATTTGTTAAATCATCTACATCTTCCTCGTTCCATCCCCTAATATTTGAAATTAACGTTCTTCTAATACAACTTCTGAGAAAGTCAAAGAAACTACCCCCTATTTTACGTTCGATAAGCTTAATACATTCCTCAGAAAAACTCATTCTCTGGACTTTCCCCTCCATATTATTTCACCTCTCGGTTGTACGTAAGTATGTACAACTTTATTATAGCACACGAACAAAGTTATGTAGCTATACCGGTTCTTAAAGTGCCTTTGCTTAAGAAAGGTAGGTTAACGAAGGTAGGTATTTATACTCTGAGATAGGATAGATATGCTTGAAACAAACTAACAGGAGGAGCGTACAACAATATTTATAAGTACTAGTCTTAATC
>CAZOAS010000317.1:0-1920 GCA_964577745.1 uncultured Fervidobacterium sp. | reverse complement strand
CTTGAAATCCTTCTTAATTAGTTTGTTACTTTGGATAGGGTGTAAAATATATATATGAAGAGGTGATAACTTGTGTTGTAAGCATGTTAAAAATCATAAAATCAACTTATTAATATTTGATGCCATTATTTATAAAATCAAGAAACTTTCCTCTTACAAAGAGAAAAGTTTGTTTTTGTTACATTTTGTTATTCATTTTTCTATTTACATAACCCCACTTGAAAAATTTTCCTTCCTTAGAGCCTGTCCAACTTCTTATTATTCTCATAAAGTATTGATTCGACCAAAAAAGCATAATCTTCTTGAACTTTTTTCATATTCAAGTGTGAAATATAATTTAGTTAAGGAGGTTATATACCATGAACACTGTCAAAGAGATTAAAGTGATGTTTTTTCTTACCATTCTTTTTCTTTTTCTTTTTTCGATAATAGCTTTCTCAACAACAAAGGTACTGATAATAGGAAGTGGGAAGTTTTTTGACAAATCAATAATCGAACTCGAAGGTGCTATAACAGATGCGAAAACATTTAAAGAAACTATATTTTCGCTTGGAATTGCTTCGTTGGAAAACATAACTTACGTTGAGAATCCGCCAAATGGCATTCTAACAGCATCGATTTACGAATTTTTTATTAACTGCGAACCACAGGATAGACTCATACTTTATTATAGTGGTCATGGTTATACTGAAAATGGCAAAACCTACCTCATACCTTACGACGTACGTTCAAACTTGATATCAAAGACCGCATACAACTTAACTGATGAATTACCAGAATTACTGGCAAAGACAAAAGCACAAGAAATAGTAATTATAATGGATGCTTGTTATTCTGGAAGTATCATAAAAGATAGACCATTAACGAATGTGCGAATCGACAAGACAACCTTAGAAGATATTGCAAAACAAACGAATGTTGTATTTCTCCTAAGTTCAGCACCGAACGAAGTTTCGCAAGAAAAACCAACAGGTGGTGGGTGGTTTACACATTATTTGATTGAGGGCTTAAAGGGAGAGGCTGGAAAAGACAAAGAGTTTATAACAACAACTGATTTGTACAATTACGTCCGTAACGCTGTATCTAAACAGACATTCAACAAGCAAAATCCACAATTGATAGGGTCAAAGCCAATAGTACTGACAGTTAATCAAAAAGAAGTGTACAAGAAACTAATTACAGAAATTTCAATACTAGGAATTGAAGGAAAAATACCAAAAGAATACGTTCCGATGTACACAAAGATTCTTCTTCAAGAAGAAAGCAAAGATAATGAACTTGAGAAAAAAATAAGAAGTTATTTACTGGCGTATGGTAAAGATAAAAACTTAAACGCTTTGTTGGCACAAACTAAACTTGCTTTGATTGAAGAACCTACCTCTCC
The DNA here is from genome assembly GCA_964577745.1 of uncultured Fervidobacterium sp. Taxonomy (GTDB): domain Bacteria; phylum Thermotogota; class Thermotogae; order Thermotogales; family Fervidobacteriaceae; genus Fervidobacterium. The sequence goes on along the minus strand of CAZOAS010000317.1, from coordinate 536 downwards.
AGACGATGACAAGCCAGGAACTCCTCCAACCACTTCTAAGGGAACGTGTTTACTGAAAATATATGCAGGTAACGAACTTGCTAAAAGCGCTAAAGTGTTTATAGACAACATTGAAGCTGGCAATCTGTCCTCTGGCATCTTAGAAGCACTTGATTTGGTCCTTGGCAAACACTTAGTTATTATAGACGGTGATAAAATTGAAAAATATGAAAAAGAAATCACATTTACTTACCAATACGAAGCACAAGAAATAAAATTCATTGCAACACCGGCGACAAGACCTGTAAGAATTCAAACTGAACCAACATTAGCAAAGGTGTATATAGATGGAAAAGAAGTCGGAACTTCAACATGGCAAGGGACACTTGAAGTGGGAAGAACGTACGAAATAACATTAAAGAAAGAAGGATATAGAACAGAAACAAGGAAGATTAATATACCCATAAAAGGTGAGTTAATACCTATGAATATAAAGTTATCTATCAATAACCCACCAGAACAGCCAAAGATAATTAGCCCAGTGGACGGAGCAAAAG
>CAZOAS010000316.1:0-1931 GCA_964577745.1 uncultured Fervidobacterium sp. | reverse complement strand
GCTATGTACAATGCATTAATGTAATCAAAAAATGCCGCATCTATCTTTTTAGTTATCATATTAGCGATGATTTCTTCGTTTGAAACAAAAGAGACATATTTGACTTTTTTACCTGTATTAATCCATTCTTTGACTATCTTCTCACCAGTGGCTCCATGTTTAACTCCAAATGTAATCTTTTCAACATCACCGTTCCATTGAATTCCTTTTCTTAAGACAATCGCCAATCCGGATTCAACGTATGGTATTGAGAATGTGTAGAGTTTTTGTCTTTCTTCTGTCATATGAATACCGCCGGCTATTATATCTAATCCTATCTTATCAAGAACGGTAGGATCAAGCGCAGAAAATGGTAAAACGTATACTTCCAACTGGTAATCCATTAACTGTGCCACTTTTTTTAAAATATCATAATCTATACCACCAAACGTTTGGGCTTTCCAGAAAGCGTACGGGGAACCTAAGAGAAACCCAACTTTTAGAAACTGGGAGAAGGATAATCCAACAAACAAGAGAACAATTAAGAGTACAGCGAGTATTTTCATTTTTTATCACCTCTTTCTAAACAAGTTTACTATAGTTTTAGACAATTATTTTAGTGAAACCGTTTCATTGATAAAAAAATAAAGTCCCCACGGATGTTTTTGTGGGGACTTTACCTGACACACGAATCTATTAATCACCTTAATTAACCTATGACCGCTTTTTCCCATTTTTTTAATATCTCATCAAGTCTGTCATTTAAACTGGGATTCACTTTTAAGATTCTCTTGAAGGTTGGAACGTATTTAAATACTTCCGGTAATTCGACGTTTATAACTGGCATCATCCATTGGTTGAGCGGTACTTCTTTTTGAAAATCTGGTGTAAGGATAAATTCGAGAAATGCCCTTGCGAGTGCTAAGTTTTTTGCACCTTTCACTATAGAAGCGTACTCTTCAAGTACGTAAGCGCCTTCTTCAAATATCACTGGCATGTACTTTATTGAACCGTATTTGTACATACTGTAAGCACCATCAGTTGCATAACTGATAATCATATCCGCTTCTCCGCTTTCTATCATCTTAAACGCAGCACTCCAACCACTCGTAAATGTAAGAACATTCTTTTTCAATTCTTTCCAGTACTCTATAGCACCATCTTCACCCATAGCGGCTATCGTCCACATGAAAAATGTTAGACCTGTACTCGATGTGCGTGGATCGATTAAGACAATTTTACCTTTGTACTCAGGTTTGAGTAAATCTTTAAAAGACGTTGGAGGATTCTTGATTTTTTCAACGTTGTATATCATCGCAAGTGCACCGTAATCGTAAACTGTACCGTAATCTGTAACAAGTGCACGGTATGTTATGTTCTTAGCGTTAGTTGGTCTGTATTTCTCTAAGATGCCTTCTTTTATGGCTTTTTGTAGTTGCTGAGGATTCAAACCGACGATAACATCTGCTTTCGGTGAGTTCTTTTCTGCAATTGCCCTTGCTAAAACATCGCCCATTGAACCGAAGCTTACAACCTTCACTTTACATTTGTACATTTTTTCAAACTTAGGAATAACGATTTTGGCGATACCACCTGCAAAACTATCCGATGTGTAAATAACAAGTTCTGCCGCAAATGTAAATGCAAACGTGATAAGCAATACCATCAAAAGAATAAATCTTCTCATACGTTCACCTCCAAAAAATTGAGCGTCCCTCCGATTTTTTCAGAGGGACGCTCGTATATTTAAGTTACTCTCCAGTTATTTATCACTCATCTGAGTGACCTGGTCCCTCCGCCGGTATTACCCGGATCAGGTTCGAAGGGTCGAAGGATTGACTCCTTCCTCTCAGCTCCGCATACTTAGGAGCTCCCCTCCAGGTACATATTCACTTTCCACATTTATTATACCGCAAGTGTAAAGTTTCTGTCAATATTTGTGATTACATTAT
>CAZOAS010000315.1:0-1933 GCA_964577745.1 uncultured Fervidobacterium sp. | reverse complement strand
GCTAACAAACCGCACGAAGAATCCTCGCATTTCAATGCGGGGAGGAGGTCAAGCTTTAAATTCTACTGGAAAGAAACTATGGGAATTTAAGACAAAAGCAAATATTTACTCTACACCTTTGATAGGAAACGATGGGATTATATATCTAATAAATCACTACGGAGACCTATACGCTTTAAACTCAAAAGGCAAACAATTATGGACATCCTCAACTGGTACTACAAAAGCCAACCTTAATCTGAGAAACCATTTACTGATAGTAATAAATGAAGATGGTATAATTCAGGCGCTAAGAGTTTCATCGAAAGACATCATGAAAAGCGACTGGCCCAAGTTCATGAAAAATACCAAGAATAATGGGAAGTTTTGAGTATTTTTAACTTAAGTAATTAAAACTTGACTTTACAAAATTTATTTGATAAAATACAGAAAACAAGACTTTAAAGGAGCAAAAACATGAAAATAGCAGATTTACGTAATTTGCAAGCGATATGTAAATTAGATACAGTTAATTCCAATTTCTGGTGGTGGTGGACAACCGGTGGTTGTCCACCTGCTTGTTGCCATATATTGTAAGAAAACTTAGGCACAAGCATAAATAGGTAGGGCAATCGCCGGGTATGAGAAAATTCATACCCGGCTTTTTTTATTTAACCACAAAATCATAAAATACACCGTTCTTATTTTTCATTTCATTCTTAGAGGAGGTTGGGATTATGAGAGAGTACGTTTATTTAAAACCGGAAGATTTACCAAGACAGTATTACAACGTTATTGCTGATTTACCATTTGAATTGGATCCACCACTTGATCCACAAACAAATCAACCTATCGCGCCTGAAAAGTTACTTGCCATATTTCCAGAACCACTCATCGAACAAGAGATAAGTAAAGACCGGTTCATACCTATTCCAGAGCCTGTTCTTAAAGAATACGCAGTTTACAGACCTACACCACTTATACGTGCAACATTTTTGGAAGAGTATTTGGGAACAAAAACAAAGATATATTACAAATACGAAGGAACAAGTCCAACCGGAAGTCACAAAGTTAACACGGCACTTGCTCAAGCGTATTACAACAAAATCTCCGGAACAAAAACACTCATCACCGAAACAGGCGCAGGTCAGTGGGGGAGTGCATTATCGTACGCAGGAAAAAAATTCGGACTAAACGTAAAAGTATTCATGGTAAAAGTCAGTTATCATCAAAAGCCATTTAGAAAAATTCTAATGAACATCTTTGATGGCGATGTTACACCAAGTCCAAGTAATTTAACAGAAATTGGTAGAAGTTTCGATGAATCGCATCCCGGAAGCCTTGGTATAGCCATTTCTGAAGCGGTTCATACAGTCTTAAACGAAAACAACTCAAAATATGCGCTTGGTAGTGTATTGAATCATGTACTTTTACATCAAACTGTGATAGGTTTGGAGATAAAAAAACAACTTGAATTGATAAACGTAAAACCAGATATGATCATAGCATGCCACGGTGGTGGTTCAAACTTCGGTGGAACTGCGTTGCCATTTATACCAGATGTACTCTCTGGAAAGGATATTAAAATCGTGGCTGTTGAACCAGAAAGTTGTCCATCATTAACGAAAGGTGAATACAGATACGATTACGGAGACACAGCGGGTTTAACACCACTGATGAAAATGTACACACTTGGGAAAGATTTCGTACCACCTGTTATTCACGCAGGCGGTTTAAGATACCACGGTGCTTCACCGATAGTTTCAAAACTTTACCATGAAAAATTAATAGACGCCGCAAGTGTATCACAAGAAGAAGTTTTTAAAGCGGGCAGATTATTCGCTCAACTTGAAGGAATAGTTCCCGCTCCAGAATCAGCGCATGCGATAGCGTATGTGATAAAAGAAGCGAAAAAGCAAGATAAACAAGCTATTGTCTTCACACTTTCTGGACA
>CAZOAS010000314.1:0-1933 GCA_964577745.1 uncultured Fervidobacterium sp. | reverse complement strand
TGACTAAACCATTTAGCCCTACTCAATTAATTGAGGAGGTTAAGTTGATTGTTGGTTGAAGAAGTTAAACAAGAATGTATTAAATGCTTGGAAAAAATCGCAAAGTTGTTCGATAAAGAGTTTGGGTCTGTTAGTACGGTTGAAGACTTGGTAAACAAATGTAAGGAATTATCAGATTATTTAGAAAGATGGATAACAGATCAAAAATCGAACAACGAAGCTCTACAACAATTAATCGATGCGCAGCTGGAGGAACTCTCAGCTGCATATGAGGGTTTGTCCGCACTTTTTGAGATAAACAAAATAATATCTTCCGTCGATGAACCGTGGATGATACTTAAGAATATTTTGAAACTACTAAGAAACGCTGTAAGTTATACTGTTGGTATAGTAAAGCTTGAAATAGATAACAACGTATATACAGATTCTTACAGTACGATAGACGACGATTTTACAAATTTAATAGATTACTTTGAAAACATTCTTAAAGAAAATGAGAAAAGTAACGATGTAATCTTCGTCGATTTTGAACCAAAGAACGGAGGATACATTTTAATACCACTATCTTCCGAAATAGGAAAGTACGGATATCTTGTGCTTTCAAATTATAAATCGAATAAATTCTTCACAGCTGGCGATAAAAAGATAGCTGAAGCGGTCGCCCAACAAATTTTAACTGCGGTAAACAGATACATCATGATGCAAAGGGAGATAGAAAAGAAAAGACTCGAAGAACAGCTACAGATAGCAAGAAGAATCCAACAAGGGCTCTTGCCTAAGGAGTTTCCACAAGGAAAATGGTTCGATATAGGTGCAGATAGTGCTTCGGCAATACAAGTTGGTGGAGATTATTACGACGTAATAGAAGGTAAAGAAGGTTCAATTCTTTGTTGCATTGCCGATGTATCAGGTAAAGGCTTACCTGCTGCACTTATAATGTCTTCCTTCAGAAGTATGTTTAGACTTTCAGGTAGTATTTCGAACGATTTAAAAGCACTTGGTTCGCAATTCGACAGAATGATCCACAACGACTTTGAAGTTGGAAGATTCATAACATCGATAATTATGAAATTGTATCCAGACGGTCGTGTTGAAATTTTAAATGCTGGTCACGATCCTTTATACGTTGTCAGAAACAACAGAATAATTAAAATAGAATCAACAGGTACACCTTTTGGTATACTTGGTGATTATATATACGATGTCGAATATTTCCAAGCTGAAAAAGGAGATATACTTGTCGCATTTACAGATGGTGTTGTTGAAGCAAGAAATATAAACGGTGAAGAGTTTGGTTTTGAGAGACTTGAAGAAATACTGTTAAGAAATAAATACTTGAAAGCTTCAGATATAGTTGATAAAATTATGAAAGCTGTTTTTGAATTTTCGCATGGTACTGTACAACATGATGATACAACTGTACTTGTTGTCAAATATGAATGAAAACAATTACTTATTTAAAATAGTAGATTTGCGGAGGTGTAACAATGATAGAAGTTGGAGATCTTGAAAAAGGTATGTACATCAAGTACGAAGGAGACATTTACAGAGTTATCGATGTAAACAAACACTTCAGAGCACGTGGTTCTGGATTGATTAGAACAAAACTCAAAAACCTCTCAACAGGCTTAATAAGGGATGCGAACTTCGCAAGTGGTGAAAAGGTTGAGGAAGCCGAACTTTCTTTCAGAAAAGCCGAATATCTTTACAACGATGGAGAAAATTACTATTTCATGGATATGCAAAGTTACGAACAGTACGCAATTCCAGAAAACGAAGTTGATGAAGCAAAGTACTATCTTATTGAAAACACACAAGTTGACTTGGTAATGCACGATGAAAAACCAATAGGTATCCAGTTGCCAACGACAGTTGTACTCGAAGTAATCGAAACAGAGCCAAATTTCAAAGGTGATACAGTTTCAGGTGGAGG
>CAZOAS010000313.1:0-1966 GCA_964577745.1 uncultured Fervidobacterium sp. | reverse complement strand
AAGAATCCTCGCATTTCAATGCGGGGAGGAGGTCAATTTTAGTTGGATGTATTCCATTGGAGCCCGCAAAAATCAACGAGATTTTGATTCAAACTAGCAGATTTGGATATGTAACCAACGTAGATTTAGTTTATGCCAAAGATGGACTAAGTGGTAACTGGATAAAATTAACAGGAACTAACGGTGTATACAAATTCACCGTAAACGATCCGGACGGGATTTACTCAGTCGCTGCAGTTAGCGTAACAGAAAACGACAAACAAGTTTATTTTTTCAACGCAAAAATAAGTGAAATTAAAAACGTTTTTCTTGAATTCTTACAAACAAAAGAAAGTGACTTTGCAACATTAACGATAAATGTACCGGCGACTTATAACGGTGAACAAGTTTCTGTGTTTTTCCTTCACGAACACGGTTTTCCAACTGTGGAAGAGGGAAAAGTCGACGTTATATTACCGAAAGGAAAAGCAGATCTTGTATTTTTTGTTGGAAATATGTGGAGCGAAACCGGTGTTAAAAAAGTTGGAATGGTAAGAAATTTTGAGATGAATGCGGATAAAAGTATAACATTAACGACCGCTGATCTTAAAGAACCAGAAAATGCAAATTTATTCGAAGGAATATTCTTTAACTGGATGGTTGGAGGAAGAACATTGGCTTTTGGGCAAGGAAGTTATAGTGTTGGGGAAAAGGAATTTGTTCCGTTCGGTTATAGGATTCCATCGAGCTTAAAAACAAATAAAGATTTTTATCAATTTCATTTTTCTGAGTCTAATTATATGTACACAGAATACAAATTGGAATATCCATCAACCAATCCATTTGATAAAAATAGTATTAATCCTGCAGCATTTTCAGAAACCCCATTTAGCACTGAAACAGTCTCTGGAAACTTGAAAATAAACATCACGCCGTATAATCCAAATGTTTCTGGATTAACAACCGCTTTGTATGATTTCTCAATACAGAGGTATAAGGAACTAACCGAATGGGGATATCCTAAGGTAGACGTAGAGTACAGTGTGTTAATATCATCAGGCTATATTGAAAAAGCTGGAACGTCTTATCTAATGCCAGTAATCAACGATTCTGCATTTTTAGAATACAATATGAAAGACAATCAAAGAGTAACTTCTTATAGAGTAATAGCTCTAAGTGGAAAACTTGAAGATTACTTCACAATCAAAGATGGTTTGAAAGTGCTTGAAAAATGGAAACATTATTAACCAAATTAGCAAAAAGCCACCCGTATGGGTGGCTTTGTTATTTGTGTTCTTTTTGTTTTTTTTCAAAATTCAATTCAGCTATGCTTTTTTGCAAGTACAAAGGCTCAACGATTTCAACAAAATTTTCGCACATTATCTCTTTCTCAACAAGTCTTAGCAAGTCTTTCGCACTTGGCAAATTGAAATTATTTTCATTCAACTTGCATTCAAAAAATTCGGCACCATCACCTATACACAATTTTGGAGTGTATTTTTCTATCTTTTCTCTAATCGATTCTATATCGTCTATAAATGGCTTTTCTATCTCTTCAATATTACCATTCCCACTTTTATACACAGCACCATATAGGTATCCTTCCCTTGCTTTCCTTAAAACAATAGTGTAACCATCAAAAAATTCCAAGTTATGCGCTATCAACTTTAACGAATTCACTTGAACAAATTTTTTGCCAATGCCGAGTCCCGTTGCAAATGCAATACCAACTCTTAATCCTGTCAAACTCCCAGGACCTATACCTATACCAACAACATCAAGATTTTTAAAATCAACTTCATTCATCATATCAGATATTTGTGATATTTGAATACCGTGCTTTGCCTTAGTTTCAAGTTCAATGAAAACTTTCTTATCTTCATCACTATAGCAAGCCACAACTCTCGGCGTTGATGTATCGATTGCAAAGATTTTCAACATTATCACCTCGGTTTTAGGCTGTGAACTGTGATCGGTGATCAGTGAA
>CAZOAS010000312.1:0-1991 GCA_964577745.1 uncultured Fervidobacterium sp. | reverse complement strand
CTGATGGCTATTGGGCAGCAAGAGGTATCGATGAGTACCTAAGAGGTTAGACCGAAAGGAGGTCATTGTATGAACGATGTACTGAAATTAGCCGAAAAATTTGAGATAGAAGGCTACAAGTTTTACAACGAAAAATCAAAAGAAGTCAAAAACAAAACAGTATCAGAAATCTTTCAAAACCTTGCTCAAATGGAAAAAGAACACACTGAGTTTATCAGAAGACTTATGAAAGAGCTCGAAGAAGGAAGGCAAATAAGCGACTTTCCAAAAGATGCACAACAGACGTTCAAAAAGGAATATTCAGAGCAAAAGATAGAAAAAACAAGTCAAGAGGATGATTTAATGGATTTAGCAGTATTAAGAATGGCATACCTTATAGAAAAAGACTTCATGGAATTCTATGATAAGTCCGCAAGAAATGAGAAAGACGAAAAGGTAAAGAAGATTTTAGAGATACTAAAAGAATGGGAAGAAGGTCACAAAAAAATAATTGAAGAACAAATTAAAGATATTATAGAAAGGAACAACTTAGAGCTTGGGTTCTATCCATTTTAGGAAAATCGATAAAAAAGTGAGCCGAAAGGCTCACTTTTTTATTGGTTTACTTCTTAGATTTTGTTGTCTCTATCTACTTTTCTGGAATTTTAACTCACAGAACAACCCATAATGGTCAGATACTCTTGCATTTTTGTCAGCAAATACAATTTTTGCGTTTTCACAAATGATATGCTCAGAAACAAGTACGTAATCAATTCGTGCACAATCGGATAACAAGTCACCAACAAACGTTGGTTCATGTGGATTATCAGGATGGCAATATAGCCAACAATCAGTCAATTTCTTTCCAAATACCGTCGCATTTGCTATAATCTTATAATATTCAGAATCTGATGGTATATTAAAATCACCAGCGATTAAGAAATTTCTATTGCCTTTTTCTTCGATCCACTGAATGAGTCTTTTAAACTCATCTTCAAAACCTTCTTCATACCAATTGAAATGCACACAATAGGCATCAAGAAGTTGTTTTTCAACATCTATTGTCACTCTTAAAATCCACCTTGTATGAAAATCATTCGGAGAATTAACGTTTGACACACACCATTTTTCAACATCTAAAATCTTGTGCTTCGTTATTATCGCATTTCCTTCTTCCCAGATTCCGAAACCGTAATGTGTAAATATCCACGCAAATTTATTTTCATAACCATGTTCATCCAACATATTACTAAGTATTCGAGCGTAATTACTTGGTTTTACAATCGAACCAAGCAACTTAGCATCAGACATTTCGTATCTGTACTGACCAACTTCTTGGAAAAAGGCAATATCGATGTCTTCTTTTACGATAAAATCCGCAATACGTTTTTGAATTGGATAATAAACCCTCAAAAAGTCTTGGATGTTGCTAAAGACAGAAAAATCTATCTCTTGGTAAGTGTGAAGATTCAAAGTCAATAACTTCAAAAGCACAAAAATCACCCCGCAAAATACTATATTCAGTTTGGTAATTATATTGTACATCTAAAATCTAAAAAGCATAAAACAATTTCTAAGCAAATTCTAATTTAACTCTAAGTACATTCTAAGTTTGAATGTTTATAGAAATTCTCGGCTCTAAAACCCCGCATTTTAATGCGGGGATACAGAGCCGTTTTGTTAATTAAACACTGTGTGGTATAATTCTTTTAGTGCATCTCAAAGTGTGGTGATGCGTTTGAAACAATACTTGACTAAATGCTTTGTCTTAGACCTTTCAAGGAAAACCGATAAGAATCTTGCTATCATCTTCGGTCATCTCACTTACTCAGCTTCCAAACTTTGGAACGTTGCTAATCACGAAGTAATCGAAAATGGCACTTCAATTTACGAACTTAAGCAAAAACTTAAGGATAATTTCTTTTCACGTAATCTTCATTCTCAAAGTGCTCAAGCCGTAATTGAAAAGCTTCAAATCGCCTGGAAGAATACCTTCGATAAACACACTAAAC
>CAZOAS010000311.1:0-1996 GCA_964577745.1 uncultured Fervidobacterium sp. | reverse complement strand
TCGTTCAAGATTTTAGCCACTATATTTTGCACAACATCCCTTGCTGACTGGTAATTCTTTCCAGCCTTTTCAATCAATATCCAGAATTCATCAGCATAAGGTCTTGAAATCGTGTCACCTTCACGAAGAATGGATCTTAATCTATGAGATATATTCTTAAGTAACTCATCGCCAAACTGATGCCCTTTTACTATATTGATCTGACTAAAATCGGATATATCGATGAAAATCAATCCATGATAATCATCTATAGACGAAAATTCACTGATACTCCCCAGCTTTCTGAGAAAATAACTTCTTGTGTACAATCCTGTTAAGACATCCCTCTGGAGAGTATTTCTTGCAATATTCATAGCTTCTCTTTCTGATGTAATATCTGTATAAAATGCATAAATTAACTCATCATCTATACTTTCATTCACATTTCGTACCTTTGCGATAGTCAATCGTACATCGATTTCCTTACCTTCTTTAGTTTTACGAACAGTTTCAACCCTCAGAGTATTTTGCGATGAAACGAGTTCCCTCAATCTGGGTGGTTCATCTTTAAGACTAACAGGCACAATTAAATCATCGATCCTGTTACCAACAATCTCTTGCTTAGAATATCCAAACATTCTACTAAACTGTGCATTGCAATTCACAATCGTACCATCTTTCTTTACTATCACAACACCATCTGGCACATTCTCAAAGAGTGAATCAAAAAGCAACGTAAACTCCTCAGCTGTCTGTTTGGAAACCAGTTCATTCGTTACGTCTTTCAGTATCAACAATGCAGAGCTATTGTTTTTTTGAACGTTAACAGAAAAATATCGATTTTTAAACTCAATTACCCTTCCAGATTGGGATATGAACTCATCAATCTTTTCATGTCGCTTTCCAATTAGCTTACTTTTTGCTTCATCTAAAATCTTTTCAGCCGAATTGTTCAAATCGATTATATGATTGTACTTATCAAGAATGAATATTCCGTTTTCTGAGCTTTCAAAATTTGAAAAAAGAGCATCAAATGAACTTGATTTCCAAAACTGTTGCACAAGCAATAACTCAACAATTAATATCGTCAGTGATATTGAAAAAGTCATGAGCGTGTAATTGTAATCTGTGTAAAATGCTATTGAAGACCCTGTAATACCAAACAAAAGTACACTGGCAATCTTAAGCTTCGTTGCCGTGCTAACTTTCCGAGACTTGATGATTCCATAATACATCAATGATAAAATAAATATGAATACAAAATAATAAAACCAAATAGCAACTCCAACGGTTGGTCTTAAATTGCCATTGTACAAATTACTTACCCTTGTCCCGTTCCAAAACAGGTTGTGGAATCTATTTGTAAGTGCTAAAATAAGATAAAGCGTTGAAATCGAGTAGAAAATAGTTAATAACTTTCTCAGTCTTAAACCAAGAAAATCGTTGAAAAACGACAAAAACATTACTGGTAAGAAAAGAAGCAAACAATCCTGAATTTTTTCAGGCACCATAGAACGAATTTCGTATTTTAGAAATTCCAAAAAAGACAATGTCATTACTAAGGATGACAAATAAGCCATAGAAGATGAAATTTTCTGAATCTTCCTGTCAAATACATAGAACATTGATAATGCTGAAACAACGATAGAACCAAGCGCTAAGAATTTAATATTTTCACCCCGCTGTTTACCGAAATACAACTAAAATTATATCACATATTGAAACATAAAAACCAACATTTTTTAATAAAACAAAGACAAAAGAACAAATTCGACAATCAAAAAGGGAGGTAATTCGATGGATTCTGTTGAGCTTCATCGCATTTTAGAAGGCAAATACAGGATTTTACCATCTCTTGAAATAACCGAAGAAAACTTAAAATTACTTTACACACCAGGAGTTGCAGAAGTTTCAAAGCTATGTGCGGAAAATAGCGAAAACACATTTTTTTACACAAGAAGAAAAAAAGCTATTGCAGTTGTCAGTGATGGTAGTGCGGTACTTGGTCTGGGAAATA
>CAZOAS010000310.1:0-1996 GCA_964577745.1 uncultured Fervidobacterium sp. | reverse complement strand
TACATTTTTCAACACTTCACACACTTCTTCACCACGTCCCATAGTAAAGATATGCACACCAGGTGCTCCGTATTCCAATAATTTTTCGATAAGTTCAATGGTAAAACGCACTCCTGTATCGAATTCTTCTTTTGGTGTCTTACAATTTTCCATTCTCTCAATAAACTGTTGCGGTATACTCACAAAAAATTTCTTTGGAATGGCGTATATGGATTTTTTACTCACGATTGGTTTAACACCAGGTATTATTGGTACGTTGACTCCGATTTCTCTGCATTTATTAACGAAAGATTTGTAAACATCTGCATCAAACACCATCTGAGTTATTACGAAATCCGCACCAGCATCGACTTTCTCTTTTAAAAATTTCAAATCTTGTTCTAAATTCGGCGCTTCATAGTGTTTTTCTGGGTATCCAGCAACACCAACGCAAAAATCAACAGGTTTCGCCTTTGTGTACAGATACTCACCATCTTTCATCTTTGCTATCTGGTTTACAAGTTCGGATGCGTAACGATAATCGCTTGTCGATTGATTAGAGTTGACTTCTTCACCACGGATAACAAAGACATTCTCAACCCCCATAATCGATAAATCGATTAACGTATCTTCCAATTCGAATTTGCTTATTCCTTTGCAAATAATATGAGGCACAACGTCAACATTGTATCTTTTCATCAGTGCCGCCGTGAGTCCGATAGTACCCGGTCTTTTTACTTTTTGAATTTTAACTATACCACTATCCGTTTCAATGAAATCTATCTCAACAGGGTGACGTGTTATATTGATAAATGAAATATCGTACTTCATGAGTCTGTCAAGTGTTGAGAATATATTTTCGACATCTTCTCCTCTTTTTGGCGGAATTATCTCAATAGACACTATTTTCTCACTTTTCAACTTTTCTATTACCTTCACACCTCTCTCCCCTTTCTGATTTTTGAAAGAACAATCAATACGAAAATTTAACTTTCCCCAAAGCACCTATAATATCTCGATAAATCACAACGATACCTTCAATCGATTTACCAATTTCTTCTTTGGCTTTTTCCAAAACTTTTTCAACGTCTTCAGAAGTTCTAACCATGTTAGAGTACTTTGTAGCAAACGCATCAGAAATTGCACTATCTTTTGAAATAACAATAACCGCATCAGCATTTCCAAAATTCAATGAATGCCCTATCTTTCCAGAAGATGTACATACACCGTACTCACCTGGTTCTAATACCAGTGAAAGTTTATTAAACTCACTATCGAAATTGGCAAATATTCCTATCTTTATTTCTTCATCGGTGTTAACGTATATGTCTCCACCATTTTCAACTATCACACCGTTACAGTTATAATTTCTCATCAATTCTTCTCCCACTATCTGTGCAAACATTCCAGCAACGCAAGCCATTGGACCGACCTCAGCCAGTTGTGATGCATCCACCATATTCTTGATAAATTCAGGTACTTCTAAGTTATTCAACATCAAAGGCACAAGCGATTTACCAAACTCTGGATTTTCTTTGATGTATTCATCAAGAGTATCGTAGGTTATTTTCACTTTTTCATATGCAAAATCAACCATGCGTACGGAAAATTCACATGACTTTCCAACACCTATCCACATATCAGTATGTTTGTATTTTACGTAAAATTCGTTGAACCGTTCTGAATAACGTTCCCTGTAAAATCTTTTCACAATCGGCCTTTTCATATCTATCACCGTACTTGATTTTTCCACTTGTTAATAAGGCGAACTTGAAAAATTGCTTTTTGTATCTTTTCCGTATGGTAAGTTAATTCCAACAGGACAAACATCTGTACATACCATACACTCAACGCACTTTTGCGTATCCAATTTTACCAAATTATCCTCAAAATAGAGCGCACCGTAGTTACAGATGCTTACACAAGAGCCACAATTCACACATACCTTTTGGTACTTTGATTTCAGTTCTTGGTAGTTTTCTTTCATATCAACTTCAACTAATGGTTTATTCGCTAA
>CAZOAS010000309.1:0-2028 GCA_964577745.1 uncultured Fervidobacterium sp. | reverse complement strand
GCATTAAAATGCGGGGTTTTAGAGCCGAGAATTTCTATAACAATTACCAGTCAACTTACACGGATTATGCTAATATTAACTGTTAGCCGTTGACCGTTCACTGTTTACTGTTCACTGTTAACCGTTTCACCGTCCAACAGCGATTGTGAGTTTTTTCTGATATTTTGAGCCATCAGCACTGATAGTTATCAGAATTTCATAGACACCTGGTTCGGTAAAATTCAGGCGTTCGAGTTTAGTAATAAAAGCTCTTCCAAACGGTGTTAGAAATACCCGTCTGTTCCCAATCTCGAAGTTGTAACCAATTTTGGGAATATCAAACGTGATTTTATCCACGTTGAGAAACCTTGGATTGTTTTGTTGATTGATAATAAATACATTAAGTTTTGGTGCTTGGTTAATAATAACTGGCTCTTCTGCTTCGATGTTGAAATCCAAGCCTTTTACACTCTTTTCTGAGGATTTTGTTACTGGAACAAGGATTCGCAAGTCTTTTATAGTTCCATCTTTTAAATAAACCGTAGCCCCGAGTTCGGTATCCTTGGTTTCATCTACTGGAAATTCAAACTCCGAATTTACTAATTGTCCTTCGCCTGGATAAACGTATATATCATCTTGCACACGTTGGATGTATTCTTTATCTTTGTACTTCCAAACGATCCGGTCTATCCGGATTTTTTCAGATTTCGACGTTCTATTGACTATCATTACTCTTGGTTTTATCGATTCATCTTTCAGATAAAACGGTTCTGTTATTATATTGTAAGAAATTTCTTCTGTATAGGTAAAGGTTCTATTTATCTGTGCATCTTTGCCATTTATTTTGCATTTCACATATATTGAGTAATTTCCAGTCGGCAGACTTGAAAGTGTTACCTCTTTACCAAGGTCATAGACTAACTTCTTTGATAATCCTTCAACAGTTCCTTGAACTGGGGAAGGATAAGAAAATTCGTATATAGTCTTTTCTTGTGAATAAACTTTTATGTAAAATTCACTAACTACAAAAGTTTTTTGGTTTTTTTTAGTATTTAAAAGATAAACACGGGCACCTACTTTTTCAGGTGCCTTGAATTCAACTTTACTGAGCTCAACGATCAATTGAAAGCTTTCAACTATATTCGAATAAGTTTGTGGAGACACTCTTTGAACAAAGAAGATAAATGCAAATATAGAAATTACCATTAAAATATTCAAAAACAAAAACTTAAAACTCCGTTTTCGGAGATTACCGTAAACTGCTTTTATTTCTTTTTCTTTCTCTTCCCTGTATTTTTGTGGATCAAACAAAAATTATTCCTCCTCTTCACCAATGATAGCAAGGACTTCTTCGATTGTGGTCTCTCCATTTAAGACTTTGTACAATCCGTCTTGGAACATAGAAATCATACCGTTTTTTCGCGCTGCTCTGTCAAGTTCGTAAGTGGAGGCTTCTTTTTGAATCAATCTTCTCATTTCATCGTTTACAACAAGCACTTCAGCAACCGCTGTTCGTCCTTTGTAACCTGTGTTGTTACATGCTGGACAGCCTTGTCCGATGTATTGAATCGGTCTAAGATCTGGGAACAGCTTTTTTGCCCTTTCAGCGTATTGAGGTGGTAATTCCGTCTCCACTTTACACTTTTGACAAACACGCCTTACAAGCCTCTGTCCCATAACACCTATCAACGAAGCCGAGATGAGTGACGGTTCGATCCCCATATTCACAAGCCTATCTATAGCTCCAGCCGCCGTGTTAGTATGGAGTGTTGAAAGCACCAAGTGACCTGTAAGAGAAGCCTCAACAGCAAGTTGCGCAGTTTCTCTATCTCTTATTTCACCAACCATTATGATATCAGGGTCTTGCCTTAGAAACGCTCTCAAATATTTGGCAAAGGTTAATCCAATATCTGTGTTTACTTGACATTGAGTGATTCCATCGACGGTATATTCAACTGGGTCTTCCGCTGTGACAATGTTCACGTCTTCAGAGTTTAAAGAGTTAATTATAGCGACGAGTGTTGTAGATTTACCACTTCCCGTAGGACC
>CAZOAS010000308.1:0-2033 GCA_964577745.1 uncultured Fervidobacterium sp. | reverse complement strand
CCGTAGTTATGCCCGATGCTCCAGTAAAAATTTTCCTTGTCGCTTCTCCAGAAGTAAGAGCCCAAAGACGGTATAAAGAGCTGAAAGAAAAAGGTATGGAAGTATCTTACGATGAATTACTTCGTCAAATAAAAGAACGTGACGAGAACGACTCAACAAGAGCTGTAGCTCCCTTAGTAAAGGCACCAGATGCTGTAGAGATAGATACCTCAAATCTAACCATAGATGAGGTTGTAGAAAAAATACTTGAAATTGTAAAAGAAAGGTGTAAGATTCAATGAGTATTGAAGTTATAAAGGGTCCAAATGGCTTTTGCTTTGGTGTAGAAAATGCCGTTAATGAAATAATTAAAAGGCTTAAAAAAGGCGAAAAACTTTTCACAAACGGTGAAGTAGTTCATAACAAAAACGTTCTTGAAAAACTAAAAACCCTGGGATTAAAATACGAACCAGAAAAAGATGCCATATTCGTTGTAAGAGCCCATGGATTACCACCTGAAGAAATCGAAAGGATCAATAAAAATCATAAAATTATTGACTTAACATGTCCGATAGTGAATAACAATTTCAAGTTAGGAGTAAAATTAGAACAAGAAGGTTATAGAGTAGTTGCATTTGGAAAAAAGAATCATCCAGAAATGATAGCTCTTTCTGGGCATGTAAAAAATTCCATAGTTACGATGGAGCCATTTGTTGTACCTGATGATAAAATAGCGATAATCAGTCAAACAACAAGTTCCCAAGAAGATTTCTTTGAATTTGTTGAAAAAATGAAAGAAAAAAACCTTGGAAAAGAAATAAAAGTTATAAACACCATATGTAAAGTCACAGTTGAACGCGAGAATGCGGCGAAGCAATTAGCTAAACTGTGCAACTTAGTAATCGTAGTAGGAGGTAAGAACAGCTCTAACACAAGAAAACTATTTCAAATCTCTACCAAATACACAAGAACGCTACATGTTGAGGGTGTATACGAACTTGAACAAGAATTAAAAACCCCCGAAATATCTGAAATTTTCAAAAAAAATAATTCCAGCACACTGAAAATTGGTTTAATAAGCGGAACGTCAACGGACTCAAAGGACGTTGATGATGTGTTTTATTATATTATCGAAAACTACGGTGGGAGGGAACTTTGCATGGCGGATTTGAACAACATTTCAAGGAAAGAACTTCTTGAAGAAGTTTCAAGCGAATCGTTTGAACAACTCCTTAACGAGTACGAACATATGAATCAAGTGGGAAGGGGAAAGATTGTAGAAGGCGTTATAACTGAGATTTCAGCGACTGGTTTAACTGTTGACCTTGGTGGAAAAGTAACTGGATTTGTACCTCTGGAAGAACTTTTTAAAGAAATTCATGAATATAAAGTAGGAGACAAACTTAGAGGACGGGTAGAAAAAATCAACGAAGAAGATGGAACAGCGATAATTTCTGAAAAAAGACCTATGGAAAAATTTGTCCTCGAAGAAATTAGCAAAGCTAAAGATAGTGGAAAAATTATCCACGGAAAAATAGTAGAACGTACAAAAGGTGGATACAAAGTTCTTCTTGAAAACACGGTGGAAGCGTTTTTACCCGGTAGTGAATCGAACATCAAAGAAGGAGAAGAACTCCCAAGAGGGAAGATGCAATTTGCCGTCATTTCATTTGAAATTCGTGGAAGAAGACCAAACATCGTTGTTTCCAGAAAGAGACTTTTCCAGAGATTAGTTGACGAATTTTACACCAATAGAAAACCCGGAGATGTTGTTGAAGGAATCGTAGAGAACGTGGATGATAAAGGAGCAATTGTAAGAATAGCGGGAATAACAACAGGGTTTGTACCAAACAGTGAAGTTTCGTATAACACGTCCACAAAAGCTAAAGATGTAATAAACATCGGGAAGACTATGAAATTCTTAATAAAGGAAATAAATCCCGAAAAGAAACGATTACTACTCAGTCTCAAGGCATTATTACCGGATCCATGGGAAAACGTTCCTAAGAAATATCAAATTGGTCAATCCGTAACAGGTGTTGTGGTATCTGTTA
>CAZOAS010000307.1:0-2040 GCA_964577745.1 uncultured Fervidobacterium sp. | reverse complement strand
GCATCGTACACATCAGCGATTTTAACTATCCTTGCTTCGATTGGAATATCTTCACCTTTAAGCCCATACGGATAACCAGTACCATCGAAGTTTTCATGGTGGTACATAGCTATATTTAGAGCCGTCTTAAATCTCGGATGACTCAAAACTTTTTGTGCATAAATCGTGTGCTTTTTCATTTCTTCCCATTCTTCTGGTGAAAGCGCACCGGGTTTATTGAGTATCTCTTGTGGTATAAATATTTTTCCAATATCGTGAAGGACTGAATAATAAGCAATTTCCTCTCTAAGTTTTGCATCGTCTATGATTTTTTCGGCGATTCTTTCAACAATTGTTTTGACTCTTGTCAGATGCTTTCCCGTACCTTCTTCAAAGCCTTCAACTATGTAAGCAAGCTTAAAAGAAAAATCGTAAAACGCATCTTGAATCTCTTTCGAAAGTTCTTCAATTTCCTTATAGCTTGCCTCAAGCTCTTCATTTGTTGCGGTGATTTCTTGTATGTTTGCACTGATAACTTCTGAAAGATTAACAAATGTCTTAAGTGTATCGTCTACTTCCAGTATGAAAGAAGAGTATTCATTGTTAAAATTGCCACTATTTCCATATTCATTTATGGCTTCTTCAACCTTTTCGATTTCGTTGCCAAGTTTTTTTGTAAAACTTCTCAAATACAAGAGAGTTGAAATAATCAATACGACAGAAGGTACTATTGCCATCTCAACAATTAAAAATAACCTGTAAAAATTCGTTCTAACGTAAATTTTGAAAACTTCATCATTATCCTTAACTTCAAACCAATGTTCACTTTTGTACAATCTTTTGTATCCATGTATACGTTCTTTTGGTGGATAATCAAAAACATTTGACAAAATTCTATCACCAAAAAGTACGCTAACCTGTTCGACAAAGACAGATAATTTTTTCAATGTCATGAGATCCTCTTCATATATTTTTGGGTTTATAATGCCACCAATCTCAAGAATATCACCATTTTGTGTTGTTTTATAGACATAAATTCTTCTAAAACCAGTTGCAGATTCTGTAGCGTGAATTTGAAAATAGTATTCTTGACGTCTTAAATTATCTTTCAATCTTTTCCAAAATTCTTGAAATTGGCTCAGGTTAAGCCCCAAATCAGGTTCGTAACTTGTTTTATAAACTATTCCACTGTTATCGATTAGATAGTAATCCAAACGAACGAAGTCTTTCGAAAATCTTTCTTTATAAATCAAATTGAGCAGGTTGGTGACATCCTGGCCAAAAAAAAGCGCATTTTCCACCCTATAAAGTGCGTACAGAAAGTCATTTTCATAGACTCTTGCTAATAATCCAGACTTCTTATTGATTATAGAAAATGTGCTTAGAACTCTGTTTGGCAAGTTTTTAAGTACGGTTTGCTTGATAGAATCAACAATATAAATTGATGAGGAAATGAAAACAAAAACAAAGAGAATTACAATTAGTAACTCTCTTTTTATATAGTGGGTAACTACGTATCTTCGAAGTGGAATCCTTTCATCATGCAATTTTCTTTTCTCTTTAATCATATTCCGACCTCGTATGTTTTTTATTTATCTTTTATTATTTTACCATAAAAATTCTTTTATGACAACAAACCGAGAGTTTCCAAACTCCCGGTTTTTATGAGATTACAAACACCTGTCAAAACATCAGACTTTGAAAACTCTTATCATTTTCACAAGCCCTTCTATAACTTCCTGCAAGCGTTGACTTTCCTTCGCAACTTCTGTTGACGAAGCCTCCAATTCGGATACGGAATGCTTTGTATTTTCCATCTCAGATACTTGAGTCGTCAATGTACGTGCGGAAGATTCAACGGCACTTGATATCTCTTCAGAAGCCGCACTTTGCTCTTGAGCAGCTGCGGCAACTGCTTCTATCATAGCACTTACAGTTTTAATTTGCTCTTCGATGATTTTTAATTCATTTCTTACTTGCTGTGAGAGTTTCGAAGATTGTGCGATAGATTCCACAGTCTTTTCCGTTCTTTGATTAACGTTTACAGCTTGGTCTCTTATC
>CAZOAS010000306.1:0-2042 GCA_964577745.1 uncultured Fervidobacterium sp. | reverse complement strand
TAAATTATACAACATTTACAAGCAAATATCTCTAATATTATTTTATACAGGAGGTGAGAAGGATGAAGAAGATACCAATTGATATTTCTGATTTTCGTGAACTGGTAAATGGTGGGTATTTGTACGTGGATAAAACGCAGTATGTGTACGATCTGGTGAATAAAAACAAATATCCATTTTTAGCAAGACCACCAAAGTTTGGAAAAAGCTTGCTTCTGAGTTTGATTGAGTATCTGTTTAGAGGAGAGAAAGAGTTGTTCAAAGACACGTGGATATATGATAAATGGGATTGGGAAGTGTACCCGATTATCAAGTTGGATGTTGGTACTATTTCAGCTAAAGATGAAGATGAGCTTGATGAGAAACTTATTGAATTGTTCGGAAGAATTGCTGACCGGGAAGGTGTATCGGTTCGTGAAAGAGACCCGTGGACTATGTTTCATGATTTAATCTATGAGATGACAAGGAAATACGAAAAAAGAGTTGTAGTATTAGTGGATGAATACGAAAAGCCTGTGCTGGATAATATATTGGATAAAAAGAAAGCTTCAAAGATGAGAGATACTCTTAGGCAAGTTTATACACTGGTCAAAGGTCATGATGCTGAACTTGAGTTTGTATTTTTCGCTGGTCTTAATTACTTTATTCCAACGAGTATATTTTCAGGTCTAAATAATTTGATTAGTATAACTGACCACTATGCATACGCTGAAATGTTGGGATACACACGTGAGGAGATAAAAACTTATTTTGGAGAACACCTGAAGCAAGCAAGTGAGAAGCTTAAGATACCAGAAGAAGAACTTTTAGACAAGTTGGAAGAAAATTATGGAGGATATTCTTTTGATGGTAAAAAAAAGGTATTTCATCCACACGCAATAAATATGTTCTTTGAAAGATTTGAATTCTTTGATTATTTTGATGAGACAAATCAGACAGATTTTGTGTATTCCTATCTTAAAAACAACAAGAAAGATATAGATGACATTATTGAAAGTGAAGTAACGTCTCATTCAAGCCTACGCTTTTTCCAAATAGAGGAGAGCAGAAGTGTCCCATTTTTGGTTCAAACAGGTTTTCTCTCACTTAGGAGAATAGAAGACATTTTCAGTGATTTGTATTGGTTATATTTTCCAAACGTGCAAGCATCTCAAAAAATAGTTCAGATGATACTTGAAATTAAGTACGGTATTAAAGAGTACGATTTACAGAAAAATATGGAATTATTACGCAATGCGCTGGATAATGAAGATATAGAAAAGATTCTTGAAATAATAAAGGAGTTATTCTCAAAGATAAATTGGAAAAATTTTGAACCGAATGATGAAGAAAATGAAATTGTTCAGTTAGAAGAATTTTTGCTCCTTGCGATACAAACTTTGTTTATCAGTCTAAGTAAGAATTGTAGTAAAGAAAGAGGTATGAAAAACAGATATCCAAAGATACTGTTCATAAGGAATGAGACATTGTATATAATAGCTTTGGGAATCGATAAGGAATCACAAGAGGTAGCGAAAAATTCGGCTGAAAATTATTACCTTAGGGAAGAAGAGAAAGAGAAAATTAAAAAGATACACGCAATTGGTATCAGTGTATCAAGCGAAACAAAGTTAATAAAAGAATGGTCATACGAAAAAGCGTTGTAACACTTCACATACTAAGAGAATAATACTTTTGTTTATAGCAAAGTTTTTGAAAGCCACGAGGATTTTTTCCTCGTGGCTTTTTTGTTTTGAATTCAAGTGTTTTGCAGTTTTTAAGAGCGTTTTATTATGCAATGCGTAAAATTAACACAAGTGATGGTGGGTTTTGATTTGAATGATCCAAATGCTCTTGCGCGTATCGATGAGATAACTGAAAGTGTTTCAAAGCTCAAGGATGTTTCTCATGTAACTTCAGTAACAAATATTCCGTTGGTTGTCAACTCACAAGATGGTATAGAGGTTTCCACGGTCTCTGAGTTGTTGAAAAAGGGTACTGTTTCACCTTCTTATAGAAATTCTCGGCTCTAAAACCCCGCATTTTAATGCACGGATACAGAG
>CAZOAS010000305.1:0-2055 GCA_964577745.1 uncultured Fervidobacterium sp. | reverse complement strand
GAAGTTGAGATAACGGTAAATGCAATCAGAAGACTTGTATATTTGGCAGTTATGGAAACATATGGACCAATAAGTATAGGTTCAGATAACTGGTTTTCGAAGTGGTTTACCTCGGAAGAAGGTAAGATCAAAGTTGAAGAAGACGAATACGGAAGAATTAGCGTTGATATATTCGTTGAAGTGGAATACGGTACAAAAGTCACGGAAGTTGGAAGGAATATAGAGGAAAATGTAAAACACAAACTCTCGTATCTTGCAAATTGTGAGAACGTAGAAGTTAATGTACACATCATCGGTGTAAGATAAGTTAACGGAAATGAGGTGATAATTTGACCACAAGCATAAACGGAGTTGAGATGAAGGGTATCTTCTTGAAAGGTACCGAAAATTTATTGGCGCATAGAGATGAAATAAACGCTCTTAACGTCTTTCCAGTGCCAGATGGTGATACTGGTTCGAATATGAGTTCTACAATGCTCGAAGCTTGTAAATACTTGGAAAACACAACTGACACAAAATTAAAGAGTATCCTTGATGCCATCAAACGTGGCACGTTGATGGGTGCAAGGGGAAACTCTGGAGTTATACTCTCTCAAATATTCAGGGGCTTCTGTGAGGCACTTGATAAAAAGTCAAGACTCACAGTTGCTGATTTTGTAAAAGGGATAAAAGGCGCAAGAGAGGTCGCTTATAAAGCCGTTTTAAAACCCGTGGAAGGTACTATCCTCACAGTCGTTAGAACCTTAGATGAGCATTCCAAGGAATTATCTAATTTGGAAAGTTTTGAACAACTTTTTGAAAAAATGGAAGAGATAGCTCTTGAAGCTGTTAAGAAAACACCTTCACTCTTACCAAAGTTGAAAGAAGCTAATGTTGTCGATGCAGGGGCAAAGGGACTTTATTACATCATTCAAGGCTTTAAAATGTACATGCTCGGTGATACAAAAATCAGTCTTGAAGGTGTTGAAACGAAACCAGCTGAAGAGATTTCAATCGCACCGGAAGAATTGAAATATCAGTACTGTACTGAGTTAATCATACAGACAAAAAAGAAGGTTTCACCAAACGATCAGCAAACCCTCGAAGCTTATTTGAATGAGATAGGCGATTCTGTGGTATTTTTCGTACAAGACGACATAATAAAACTCCACGTTCACACAAATAATCCGGGAAATGTGATAGAGAAATTTCTACAACACGGCGACCTTGTTAAAGTAAAGATAGATAACATGAAAATGCAACATGAACACGTCGTTGGAGAGCAATACGCAAAGAAAGAGCGAAAAAAACTTGCGTTCGTCTCGGTTTCTCCTGGTGAAGGTATATCAAAAGTACTTAAAGACCTCGGAGTCGACGAAATTGTATCCGGTGGTCAATCGATGAATCCAAGTATGGCTGATATACTCGATGCCATAAGGCGGGCAAATGCTGAATACGTGATAGTTTTTCCGAACAATTCGAATATAATACTTGCCGCGGAACAGGCATCGAAAGTTGCCGAAAAGGAAGGAATTAACGTTAAAGTTGTAAAGACAACAAACGTACAAGAGAATATAATGGCAATGATTTATAGAATCGGTGAAGAACCGGATGAAGTCATAAACAGCATAAACGAAAATATCCCAAAAACAGTGGCATTATCGATAACTATAGCTGTCAGAGATTCAAAGTATGCTGGTGAGAAGATTAAAAAAGGCGAATACCTCGGGTTCATGGGAAAAGAACTTGTCTCACATCACAGGAACTTGCCAAATGTTCTTGACAAACTCTATCAAAAATGTAGTCTCCAAGAGAGAGAAATATTGACGGTATTCGTCGGAACAGATGCAACACCTATTGAGCAAAGTATCGTCGAAAAATACACAAAAAAGAAATATCCAAACATACAGATAGAATTCCTTGAAGGCGGTCAACCACATTATCCATTCTTGATGATGGTGGAATGAGAAAAGTTGCGAGTTCAGATTTATACCAGCAACTCGTAACTCGCAACTGATTCAGAGGTGCTTTATGCGTGAAGTAATGAGAGTATCAAATGTTGATGATAAATACGTT
>CAZOAS010000304.1:0-2097 GCA_964577745.1 uncultured Fervidobacterium sp. | reverse complement strand
TAATCTTTTACAGACAATAGCAGTTGAAAAGTTTAACGTGATACGTTAAAATATATGAAACTTAGCAAATGAATTTGAATTTAAAATTTTGAGTTAGGGGTTTGATATGATGATTTTTAAATTTATTAATAAGTCTAACGAAAAAATCGAAAAAGTACCATTACGAAAATATTTAATCAAGCGTTATCTAAAAAAAGAATTGATCTTTATTAGTTTTTTTATTTGTGTGTTTATATTTTTGAATTTTTATTTCGTTAACAATATTAAAGAAAAAATACTTAAGAACCTACCCAACACTCTCCTAAATGTTTTTGAAGTAATAAACAAAAAACTTGAACTGATTGCGAAAGTTTATGAGAGTAAATTCTTTTACGCAGTTACCAGAGTAGAAAATGCTATTTATTTTGATCAAGAGATTAATAGCTTGGTCAATTTAATTTACAAAGAGAATTTTTCTGAAGATTTTTTAAGATTGGATTATTATCTTATACGAAAAGATGGTATCGTATACAAAACGAGTTATTCCAACGACTGGGGACTTGATTTAAGTCAGTTTGAAGATTTTTGGAGCAGTATTAACGAGAACTTAAGAAATAAAGAATATTACCTTAAAATTCACTCTATGGAATATTCAACTGGGCTGAAGAGAATATACATTTTTAAGAAGATTCGAGATGGGAGTATTCTTGGAATTGGTGGTATTGTAAATCCTAAAATTTACGAGGAAGATTTTTTGGTCTTGACAAAATTATCTATTTTTGTTGAACAAATTAGTGTTTTATTTGACGGTAATCCTATTTCAATTGTTTTTGATTACCCTCCAGAGAAAGGTGTAACTGGTTACGAAAAATTATACAAGAATGAATACTGGTTTGAAGTTAAAAGCCACAATGAAGTTTTTAAAATATACCTAAGGACAAATTTTTACGCATTACTTGTTATGAATGAAATTGCTATACTGTTTTCAATTGCTTTAATATTTTTTACAATAATTTACTTGCGAAAATTCACAAACGAAATTAGTTCCGAAATTGACAAAATCGAGAGTGCAGTAAACGAATATGGTAACAACGGTATCGTTGCTAATGAATATTCCTCAATCATAACTGAAATAGACGACGCACTGAAGACCTTCGTTGATCTTTCAGAAGTTATTACTGCAAATATCGAAGAGATTACTGCTACAAGTCAAGAGCTCGAGGCAAGTTACATGGAAATCCAAGTGTTATCAAAAGAAATACAGGAAGCATTTTATGATTTTTCTTTTAAGCTCGCTTATATAGTTGAAGGATTCGAAGAAGGAACTGGAAAACATCTAACAAGAGTAAGAACAGTTGTTGAAAAAATTGCGGAAAAAATTATAGACAATCCGAAATTTAGAGAAGAAATAGCTTATTATTCGGTTTTACATGATATTGGAAAGATATTTATACCGCGAGAAATATTGAATAAGCCTGGTTCTCTTTCACCAGAAGAGTGGGAGGAAATGAAAAAACATACTATTTATGCAGAGAAGGTATTGAATCATCCAAGATTTAAAACCGCTTTAAATATAGCAATGTACCATCATGAAAATTACGATGGTACAGGTTATCCTTACGGTCTCGTAGGAGAAGAGATACCGATTGAAGCGAGAATCGTGAAAATTGCGGATGTGTACGATGCTTTAACTTCTGAAAGACCTTATAAAAAAGCGTTTTCGAAAGAGGAAGCTTTAAGAATAATGTTTGAAGGCGACCAAAGACTTAATCCTAAACACTTTGATCCAAAGATACTCGAAGTATTCAAAAGTATTGTAGATGAATTGTAATTGGCTAATATGTGTACTAAATGCTAAGGTTCTGTGATAAAAGCCCAATGTCAACTTCTTGAACTTACCAATCTTTATCTTAGTCAATCTAAAACGCTAATGTGTTCAGAACTTGCTCGTACTAAATTACATGGAAATTAGCGTAAGGCCGGTGACGTAAATGAGAATCTACAAAATATTAGTGATTATGGGTATTTTTTCGGTTGTTAGTATGTTTTTTAGTTTAAATTTTAATATAACTCATCTCGAAAGTCTATCAGAATGGTTCTTGCTTGATGGAGAAGAGG
>CAZOAS010000303.1:0-2138 GCA_964577745.1 uncultured Fervidobacterium sp. | reverse complement strand
CAAGAGAGCTTTTAAAATCAGGCAACACTTACTGGGGACTGAGGTTTTTCGGATATTCGTTGCACTATCTCCAAGACATCATGCAACCGTATCATGTCAGACCAGGAACGGTTTGGGAACTTATGATGTATCCGTTTGACAGCAACATGCGAAAAATGCTCAAGAACCTACATACAGCATACGACAGGCTAATGATCTATCTGATATTGTACGATTACGAAAACTTAGATAGAGTAATAAAACAAGCCAAACCAATATATTTCAGTTCTGACGAGCAATTGATTACAGAGGCGTTCATGTATTCATACAGTCGGTTTTTCAAAATTCATGAGCTACAAAAAGCAGTGTTCTCAGATATCATCGTTGAGAGAGTACCTTCGATGGAGGATTTTATTGAAAGAAGTAATAAAGAAGAATTCAAAATACTTCTGAAAGAAACGTACGAAATTATATCGGTAATGACGAGAGTAATTAAAGGTTTAGTTTTTTCACAACTTTCATATAATTAATATTAAATTGCTATTATTAAGAAATGATTTTGTTTTATTAACTAAATATTAACAATAAGATTCTTTGTTGATTAGAAGTTTTTTTTGGAATATAATATTCTTAGTTCTGGTTATTTTATAAAAGTCTAAGGGGGGTAAAAGTTATGTCGAAAAAAGGTTATCTTTTTCATCTAATCGTCGTAATTTTAGTTTTCTTGGTATTACCTGTTAGTTCTTGTGTGAACATGTTTGAACCCAAATACCTTGACAAAGTCAGTGACCCTTCGAAAATTCCTTCAAACGATCCAGCGTATGCTGTGAATGTGCTGAGTGATCCTGAATTCATAGATGTTACACAAAGAGCATACAAATTATTTTCAGAAACTAACTTAGATAGGAAAATTCTTTCAAAAGCTGAGAGACGCTTGAAAGATGAGGTGGAAGAATCCGTTATTTCTCTCATCGATTATATATCAACCAAGGAAGCTTTGATAAAGAAATTGAGGGATTTTAAAAATGCTACTGATTCTCTTTTAAGAAATAGTAGAAGATACGAATACGTTGTCAAAGTTGAAGGTGAGGCTAAGGATAAGCTTGTGAAAGCGCTTGTGAAGTTAAAGGGACTTCCTTCTGGTACTGATACTGAAGAATTGTACATCGATTTTAGGGATATCTTGTTATTAAGAGCACAATTGGAACCTATATTGATTACATACGATAACAAAAATAATTTGAAACAACCAATAAGTGGCTTAAAGGTTAGAAGTGAAGTAAAAAATATCATCAACAGTAACGATAAACCCTTAGATAAGTTGAAAAATATAGCTAAGTTGAAAGGAAATTCGAATAAACTTGAGTTAGTAGATCTTTTTACAGATGATTCTTTGATATTCAAGCTTGGAAAGTACCTTGTTGATATGGGATATGTTATTTCAAGCTCAGTTTACGAATTGTATGGTTATGAAAAGTTGAATGTCGACGAAAAAGGTTTTAGAAAAGACGGAAAAGTTACAATCACTACCTTTGGGGTTAGTAAAACTGAAGGTGTTCCAGTTGTAAATCCTTGGCTTGACAAAAAAGTTTTCGATAAACTGGACAGTGCAACTGTTGATTTGATAGTCAGTTCATTAAAGATAGAAGGATTATTCTTGAATAATGACACAAGGTGGATAGATGTTGTCTCATTCTTAAATAACATTCTAAAAAACAAGGGGAAGTTTGCTATCGATTTATCTTCCAGCATTGAATATATGGCAAAGGATGTTACAGTTATAAACTTTACGTTGAAGGGCACACTTAATTTTGGAAGGTTATATACCGACAAATTCGATTTTAAGATTAATAATCTTGGTGTTGATGTAGGAGTATTTACAGAAACAAACGCATTACTTATATGTGCTGCTGTTTCGATGATTGTCGATGAAAATCCAGCTGGTTTAGCTCAATTACTGATAGTTTTAGACCCGTACACGGAAGTATATGATATAGGTGTTAGCAGTTTGAAATTCAATCTCAATTTTAATGATGCGATAATCACCAATTTCACAGCTCAGTGGGGAAAGAAACAATAAAATTAAAACATAGCGCCCGTGAATGGGCGCTATGTTATTATGTTTTTTGTTATTTTTTGTATTCCTGTACCATCCTTAG
>CAZOAS010000302.1:0-2138 GCA_964577745.1 uncultured Fervidobacterium sp. | reverse complement strand
TTCGAATACGTCAGACAAACCGTGAGTCGACAGACGAATGGAAAACAAAATCCCATGTTGGTTGGACAGAAAGAAATACCTATGGTCAGAAACATTAATGAAAACTATAAACAACTTGCGTTGGAGATACTCAAGATTCGGTTTGAAAAAAAGATATCAAACGATTATTTTCTGTTGTACATGAAGATATTAGCACAAGACCAAAGCGAAGATAACAGGCTTGAAAAAGAAATAAGAAGTTATTTAAGTGAATATGCTGAAGAAAAGAATCTAAAACTTCTCATCTTACAAACACAAAAAGCAATAAATGAAATCGAACAACCCGCAACGTTGAAAGGTACGTGCTTGTTAAAGATAATTCCTGTTAATGAACTAACGAAAACAGGTACAATGTATCTCAACGGACGTGAGTTAGGGAAACTTGATAGCGGAACTGTTGTGATAATTAACTTACCAATAGGAAAACATACAATAGCAATTGATGGCGAAAAAATAGAAAGATGGGAAAAACAATTGGAATTCAATAGTGAAAACGAAATGCAGGAAATAAAAGTTGAAGCAAAAGTAGCAACCAGACAAGTGAAAATAACAACAGAACCTGTCGGTGCGAGAATATGGATAGACGGCAAAGAAGTTGGAACAAGCCCATGGCAAGGAAAATTGGAAGTTGGAAAAAATTATGAAATTAAAACAGTAAAGGAAGGGTATAGAGAAACAACGACAAAATTAAGTGTTTCAGATAAGGGAGACTTAATCAATGTAGCAATAACGCTAAATCAAAACAAACCACCGGAAGTACCAAGAATCTTATCTCCAGATGATGGAGAAAAAGATGTTAAAGCTGAGCTTACATTGAAATGGGAGAGCAAGGACCCGGACGGAGATGAAGTCAGATACGATTTGTACTTCGGAACAAGTTCTAACCCACCACTTCTTGCAAGAGATTTGAAATTTGGAGAGTATAAAGTAGCAGGGCTTAGTTGGGATACCACATATTATTGGAAAGTAATTGCCAAGGATAATCTTGGAGCAATTAGAGAAGGAGCATTGGTAAAATTTACCACACACAAAGCTCCAGGAACAGTGAAATGGAAAACAAAGGTAGGTAACTATTGCTGGTCTCCCATAATACTTGGTGACAGTATTTATGTTACAAGAAGATATGGTGGCGAATTAATTCGTTTGACAAAGTCAGGCGAAATCCAATGGAGATTTAAAGCTGGAGGAGATTACTCAACGTTTGTGGCAGCCGATTTAAATAATACTTTGTATTTTTGCTCAACAGACACATATGTTTATGCAGTTACAACCGATGGCAAACTAAAGTGGAAGTTTAAAACAGACGGCGAAATACTATCATCCCCTGGAATAGGTAAAGACGGAACAATATACATAGGAAGTGAAGACGGGTACCTATATGCCATAAATCCGGATGGAACTCTTAAGTGGAAAGTGAAAACTGGTACTATAGGCTATTCCTCTCCATCAATAGATTCAAATGGAACGATATATATAGGAGGTGTTTGGAATAGAGTATTTTATGCAGTTAACCCGGATGGAACTATAAAATGGAACGTAACACTTGATGGAACCATTGGTAGTAGTATTTCTTTCGATAGGAATGGAAGAATTTACATCGGAAGTGATGCAAGTTACGTTTACTGTTTCGATCAAAACGGTAAACTTATTTGGAAAACAAACTTTGGAGCTGGTTGCATTGGAGAACCGACAATTTCAGAAAGTGGTTTGCTTTATATTTCAACTTGGGAACATGGTAAAAGTATTCCGATATTATCCCAGGATGGTAAAATCTTCAAAAAGGCTCCTATAGAAGGTAATTCTGTTGCTTGTGCAACTATTGGAAATGATGGAAAAGCATACGTTTTGTCCACAGATGGATATTTGTATGCACTCACACCAGAAGGCAACATTTTATGGAAATTGCTTATAGGTAAAGACTCTTGGGATTCTCCCGCTTTAGATACAGATGGAACACTTTACGTTGGTTCTTCAGATGGATATCTTTACGCCATTCAAACGGATTCTTATGGTCTTGCCGATAGTCCTTGGCCAAAAGCGAGAGGTAATCTCCGCAATACAGGAAGATTTGGTGATAAATAAATTCTCATTTCCGTTGG
>CAZOAS010000301.1:0-2152 GCA_964577745.1 uncultured Fervidobacterium sp. | reverse complement strand
ACAAACAAAATACAAACGGCAGGAGTATCCCTGCCGTTGTGTTTCTTTACAAATATATAGATTTTTAAACTTTCAGAATTTGCCTTATATCTTCTTCAGGCGTACTAATTAGTTTGAGGTCATAATTTTTCACGAGTACATCAAGTATATCTTTATTAACCCATGCTGGTAGCACTGGACCTATGTAGATTCCTTTTAAGCCAAGTGCAAGTAATGTCCATAGTATCGCAACTGCTTTCTGCTCCATCCATGTTAGAACAAGCGATAATGGCAATTCTGTGACTTTTACACCAAATGCATCTGCAAGTGCCATTGCTATTTCAAGAGCCACGATGGTATCGTTACATTGCCCAACGTCTATCAATCTTGGAATACCTTCTATATCACCAAGTTGCAGGTCGTTTATTCTGAATTTTCCACAAGCTAAGGTTATTACTACGGTATCCTTAGGTAGTTTTTGTACGAATTCTCGGTAGTATGCTCCACGTTTTGTTGGTGTATCGCATCCGCCAACTACTAAGAAATGTCTTATCTTCCCTGCTTCAACTAATTCCTTTATCTTTCCTGCGAGTGATTTAACAACGCTTGCTGAATAACCGGTTGTTAATTTATACGTTCCTGGTTGATATGGTAATTTTGGAAGTGATTTTGCCTTTGCTATTACTTCAGAATAATCGTATCCTTCGATATGTTTTACACCAGGAAGTTTCGCTATAGATGTTGTAAACATTCTGTCTTTGTACGACTCTTTCGGTATGAGTACACAGTTACTCGTCCCGAGAATAGCTGCTGGGTACTTATCGAAAAGTTCTCTTTGGTCAAACCATGCTCCTCCAAGATTTCCTGCAAGATTTTTGTATTTCCTCAATCCAGGATATCCGTGTGCTGGTAACATCTCTGAATGGGTGTACACATAAACGTCGGTACCTTCCACCTGCTTTAGTAATTCTTCAAGAGCTTTCAAGTTATGCCCTGTCACAATTATCGCATGTCCTTCTTTTGTACCAGTCTCAACTTCAACTGGTGTTGGTTCTCCGTAAGTTTCAATATGTGCCTTTTTCAGAAGTTGCATGACTTTGAAGTTCATCATACCAGCCTCAAGTGCCAATTTTACAAAATCCTCACCATCGAAATTTACATTTGTCAGAGTTGCATACAATCCACGTCCAAGATAAGCTGCTATCTCTTCGTCATGGTAGCCAAGCTCTCTTGCATGGTAGTAATATGCTGATATTCCTTTGAGTATGTATACTAAGTTATCTTGTAATCGAGCAACAGTTGGTTCTTTTCCACACACACCAGTTACAGTACAACCTTCACCGTTCATAGCTTGTGAACACTGATAGCAAAACATGTTAAGCGCCATAATACTCACTCCTTTCGCTTCTTCGAACTTTGAGTCCCTGAACTTGGGATCCAATAATATAATAATCTTTACCTTCAAAAATTTCCGTAACCTATGTTACAATATCGATGAGGTGATGTTTATGGATACAAATGAAAAGAAGCTAATATTTCAAAATATTCTTAATTGCGAAGTTTTTGATGGGTTAGAAGAAAGTTTCATTGAAGAGATTTTAAAGGATGCAAAAATTGAGAAGTATAAATCTAAGGAAATTGTTAGATACAGGGGAGATAGTTGCGAAGAGATACTTATACTTATCGAAGGTGAAGCATACGGTTTATTTACAAACCCCGAAGGACGTGTTTTGCAAATCGACCACTTGATTGCACCAAAGCTCCTTGCTTCTGCGGTGATATTCTCCACCGAATCGAAATATCCGGTCGATGTTGAAACGGTTAAAGAGTCAGTTTTTTTGAGGATTGATAAGGATAAATTTGTCAAATTCATGATGAGAAATGAAAAATTACTCCGTAATTATCTAAGATACGTGAGTGATGCTTTCATATTCATAACTGACAAGTTCTACGAGATAACGATGAAAAATCTCGTTCAGAAAGTGTGTGACTACATTGTAAGTCTTATGAATAGTCAAGAAACTAATTCAGTTACCATGGATATGACAAAAGAAGAGCTCGCAAGAGAATTTGGAGTTACAAGACCCGCTTTATCAAGGGTCTTTATTGAGCTTGAAAAAATGGGTGTAATAGACATGCAGGGGAAAAAAATAGTGATAAAAAATGAAAAATA
>CAZOAS010000300.1:0-2152 GCA_964577745.1 uncultured Fervidobacterium sp. | reverse complement strand
GCCCGGTTTAAAACCAAAAAACGAATGGATAGTCTGTCCACCTATCCTAATCGCTGCAACACCTGTCGGTGCGAGGAAAACAGCATTCTTTTTAGTTGTGTTTTTAAAATACTCAAGCAAAGTCGACTTACCAGTTCCAGCCTTACCGGTTATGAATACATGCCTATCACTATTTTCCATCAGATCCAAAGCTTTCTTAAATTCATCATTTAACTCTATTTGCATACAAACGCTCCTTAACTATCAATATTAAAATTATACCACACCCTGTATGACGATGTGTGATATAATATCTAAAAGAAGAGATTATTCCGGGAGTGATACATGCTTGCTCATACGTAAAAGATTTGTTTACCTTGATGCACCGCTTAAAATTGAATCCAAAGAAGAGATGAAGAAAGCTAAAGAAGAAGCCGAAATAGATGAAAAACAAAAAGAAATATTAGAGATGGTTGCTCAGGCAAATAGAGAGGCAGAGCAAATAATTATTCAAGCTCAACAGCAAGCTCAACAATTTGTTCTTCAAGCTCAGGAAGAGTACAACAATATAATACAGCAAGCAAATGAACAAGCTAAAAAACTCTTGGAAGAGACCGTAAACGAATTACAACTGAGCAAATTACAAACACAAGATAGATTGAGAAAAATCCTAGAATCTTTTGAAAAAACATTCGACGAACTATTGTCCAATTACGCCGAAAGATTAACTAACATAAGCGAAATCTTAGTGGAAAAATTTCTTGAAAAACAAATAGATCCCGAAGTTACAAAAAGAAAACTTGAGAAAGTATTAGCTCACGTAATCGGTGCAACACGAGTAAAATTACACATAAATCCTGAGGATATAAAACTTCTCGATCAAAACCTAATTAGCGAAATAAAATCGAAAGGTTACGAAATCATCCCAAATGACTCAGTATCTTACGGTGTTATTGCCGAAACCGATTTAGGCACGATAGATACCACTTTGAAATTTCAATTTGCTTTACTTGATGAGATATTCGAAGAAGTTTTTAAGACCGAAAAGTGAGGTGTAAGTTACGAGTAAGATAGATGAAAGTATTAAGGTACTTGAGGTTATAGAAAATAAAGTGAAGAAACTCAATCCGTACGATTACGCTGGTGAAGTTCAAAAGATAATTGGCTTAACCATAGAATCACGTGGTCCTGATGCTGCGCTCGGTGAGTTGTGCAAAATACTCGTTGGAAATAGAAAAGCACTCGCCGAAGTTGTAGGTTTCAAAGAAGATTTCACAGTTCTTATGCCTCTTGAGGACGTAACTGGATTAAAAAAAGGTTGTGAAGTGATAAGGACAGGCAGAACAGTCAGTGTACCTGTTGGTGAAGAATTGAAGGGCAGAGTCATCGATGCTCTTGGAAGACCTATCGATGGAAAACGGTTGATACTTAAAGAATACAGGCAAATAATTAACGAAGCACCTAATCCACTTATAAGAAAACGTATCCTTGAACCTCTTCCTGTTGGTGTAAGGTCGATAGACGGCTTTCTAACACTGGGTAAAGGACAACGTATCGGTATCTTCGCAGGTAGTGGTGTGGGAAAAAGTACGTTGCTTGGTATGATTGCGCGAAATACAACGGCTGATATAAATGTAATCGCACTGATAGGTGAACGTGGAAGGGAAGTAAGGGAATTTTTGGAAAAAGACTTGGGCGAAGAGGGTATAAAACGCTCCGTTGTCGTTGTTTCTACATCAGACCAACCAGCCTTGCTGAGAATCAAAGCATTACTAACAGCTACAACAGTTGCAGAGTATTTCAGAGATAAAGGCTACGCTGTGATGCTGATGGTCGACTCTTTAACAAGATGGGCGATGGCACAAAGAGAAGTTGGACTTGCCATAGGTGAACCTCCAACAACAAGAGGTTATCCACCAAGTGTTTTTGCACAACTTCCTAAGATACTTGAAAGAGCTGGTAACTCAGACAAAGGAAGTATAACAGGTATATACACGGTACTTGTTGAAGCTGACGATTTCAACGAACCTATCTCAGATACTGTGCGTGGTATCGTGGATGGGCACGTGATTCTATCAAGAAAATTAGCGGAAGCTAACCACTTCCCAGCTGTTGACGTTTTGATGAGCATAAGCAGGCTCATGCCAGACATAACCAAACCAGAGCATTTGCA
>CAZOAS010000299.1:0-2158 GCA_964577745.1 uncultured Fervidobacterium sp. | reverse complement strand
ACCGCACGAAGAATCCTCGCATTTCAATGCGGGGAGTAGGTCAATCAACAAATCAACCAATTATTAATCGAAAAAAACTTTTCTAAAGCCAAAGAATTAGCTCAAAATGTTGAAAATGAAATTGATAAGTACAACTTGCTTGGCATAATATTTTACTATGAATCAAAACTTGATGATGCAATAGAAATGTTTAAGAAAGCTCTTGAAATTAATCCTGTTCATTCAGATGTGTTATTTAACTATTCAAAAGCGTTATTTGAAAAAGGTGATTACTTTGAATCGTGGAGATATCTTACAAGAATTTCCGAAAAAAGCTGGGAAGTATGGGACATGCTTGGGGATACGCAATTGAAACTAAACAATCCGGCTATGGCTTTGCATTATTACAAAAAAGCTTACGAATCATCAAACATACCCGAACTAAAAGAAAAATATGAGCATATAAAAAAGCAACATTACAAAGGTGAAAAATTAGCAATATTCTGTTTACCAGGGCTGGATAACTTTATTCATGACATAGCGGACATATTATCGCACATATATGAAGTAAAATTAGTGGTTACAACCGACAGTAATGAAATCGTCCAAGCTTACAACTGGGCTGATATCATCTGGCTTGAATGGGCAAATGAGTTAACAGTCGAAATAACAAATGAACTTCCAAAAGGAAATAAAAAAATCGTTTGCAGATTGCATAGTTATGAAGCGCTTAAGTATTTTCCAAAAAAAATTAAGTGGGAGAATATAGACACTTTAATAATCGTGAGCAAACATGTAGGCGAAATTTTGAAAAAGTTTCATCCTGATGCTTATAAGAGAATCAAACAGATACGAATTATTCCGAATGGTGTTGATTTAAACAAGTTCACATTTTCCAAAAAGACTCACGGTCACAATATAGCAGTTATTGGTGATATAAGCTATAAAAAAGATCCGGCAGCTTGGTTACAAGTGATAGGATTTCTGAAGGAAAAAGTAAGCAATCAGTATAAACTTCATATAGCTGGTAAACCAAACGATGCCGGGGAAGGTGCACGATATTTAAATTATTTTGAACATTTTCTTAGAGAATCTGATCTTCAAGAAAATGTAAAAATTTATGGTTACGTCAGAGATGTTAACTCATTTCTTGAGGATAAAAATTTCATTCTTTCAACAAGCATTCACGAAGGACATCCATATAATATAATGGAAGCCATGGCAAGAGGTATAAAACCGATTATTCACAACTATCACGGAGCCAAAGAGCAATGGCCAGAAGAGTTGGTTTACAATTTCTTTTTTGAAATAGAAGAAATTGTAAAAGACGATTATGATTCAATAAAGTATCGTAGTTTCGTCGAAAACAAGTATAGTTTAGAGAGACAGATTGATAATATTCTAAAATTGTTGGAAAGTAGGTGAGTTTTCGTGGCAAGTATACTTGATTTTCTTAGCGGTAAAGCTTTCTCTAACGGTTTGCAAATAAGCTTTCCAGATCAAGAGTATATCACGAGAATAGAATTTTTGGAGAGAATTTGTACTGGTAAAAATGTTATTCACATAGGTTTTGCGGATCATATCGATCTTATAGAAAGTAAAATCAGAAACAATCAGTATTTACACACACGACTACTAAATGTTACCAATAAGTGTTTTGGGATAGATATAAATTGTGAGGCAGTAAGCTTTGCGAAAAATAAACTTGGTATTAGTGATGTTTATTGTTTAGATTTGTTATCTGAAGAGGTTCCGGAAGGATTTATGAACATTAGCTGGGATTTTGCGATACTTGGAGAAATAATCGAACATGTTAACAACCCTGTGATGTTTCTTGAGAAACTCAGAGCAAAACTAAAAAATATATGTAAGAATCTGATTATTACAACACCAAATGCATTTAGAATTTCGAATTTTGAATACGCCCTTAGAGGCTTAGAGGTTATAAACACCGATCATAGGTATTGGTTTACGCCTTATACATTAATGAAGGTTGCAACAGAAGCAGGATTGAAAATTGCAAATATTTATTTTGCTGATAGTTTTGTCGACGAAAGAAACAAAAATCTTGTATCAAAGATTCCTTTACTTAGGGAAGACTTAATTTTGATAGCAGAGATTTGAAATGTTTTGATTCAAAACTATTTTCCTGCTAAGATTGGTATATAGTCAGCAGACC
>CAZOAS010000298.1:0-2162 GCA_964577745.1 uncultured Fervidobacterium sp. | reverse complement strand
ATATTTTCACGTTCTTCAATAGCCCCAGTTGATGGATCAAATGAATTTACACCAATTAATTTTCCTGTTTTGTCAAATCTAACCACACCACAAGTACCTTTCGTTATTTCTGTTTGTGTTTCATAATTTGAAAGGTATCTGATATTCTCTCCAGTTGCACTTCTGATTCTAAATGCCCACACATTTTCTTTATCGCCGTAAACAGAAGCCAGTTTTACAAAGTCGATATATAATGTATAAGCGTTACCAAGAGAGTCGTAAACTTGAGTTGATGTTGTGTAAAATGGCGATTTAAATGCCACAACTGAGAAGTTAGTCGGATTATCTGCTTCGTAAAACCTTGGTTCACCAGCGCCTGGAATTGTTAAAAGATCCATCTTGGAAGGTTGATAAATTTCATCAATGTACGACGTTCCCATTACGAAATTTGCGTCGTACAAAGTATCGTTTCCGGTTAACAATAACATATTGTATGTTCCTATTACATTACCAGAATTTAAATCTCTTATTACTCTTACAACACCGTACTTACCTTGGGTGTAGTCAAAAGAAATCCTTCCAGCTCCACCAAGATCAGTTGCTGTAACAATTTCAGTTCCCAGAACTTTGTCATCCAGCAAAACTTTTATCCTATATTGAGTTCCTGGCGTTAGAGAGGAACTTGTATAATCTTGCGTTCCAGCAAATGTTATATATTGTGCGGGTACACCTGTAGAACTTCCATCAAGATTTTCGATTATGTATCGTACCGACAGAGTTCTTGAAATTGGTCCACTGGTATAATCAAACGAGACTCTTCCGTTACCTCCACCAGCATCCGTGGCAGTAACTAGTATTGAACTGTAAACCTGTCCATTAACTCTAACCTTAACAACGTACTGTGTTCCGGGAGTTAATGATGCGCTTGTATAACTTTGTGTTCCAAAAGATGTTATAGATTGAGCTGGTAAACCTGTTGGAGTTCCATCAAGATTTTCAATTACGTAATCCACAACCAAGTTTCTTGCAATTCTACCATTAGCTGGAGAAAAGGTTATCTGAGAGTCGAGTTTCATATCAAGTGGAGCAACCTCTTGTGTTGAAGCAGCAATCTCAACAAAATACGTTTGACCATTGCGCAGCTTTTCAGATGTTATTGGTTCTGGTATGTTCCCACCTGAAACATTTCTTGAAACCGTATCGATAATCTTTCCATCTGAGTCTCTTATTATGAAAAGATAATTCCCATCCTGCTGTTGAATTGGAGTGGTTATGTTAAGTACTCCACCTGAAGCTACTCCTGAAATCTTCTGTTTTATCGCACCTGCGTTCACGACGTTACCAAATTTATCGAATTTCATGAATATCTTTCCATCTAATTTGTCGTCAAGGTTGGCATCGATTTTTCCTATGTATATTTGATAATCTCCAAATGTATCTTCAAGTCCACCGAAATCTCTTTCAAATGTGACTTTCGTATTTATTGTTCTTCCACCGTATCCATTGATAGCTATAACAAATCTTTCTGGTCCAACACGTGCATCTAAGTTGCCAGCCACTTGCATCCTTGTAGTTTGCTTAGCGGCCATACTTAAACCGGAAGAAATTTGTATATCTCCAATAGGTTTATTTGTATCAACAACTCTCCTTCCACTCATTGGATCCACTTCAGCAACCCAACCTTGAAGTTTTAAACCGGTTGTTGGTTGAACAATTGTGCCATACAAATCAAGGTCAAAGTTACCTGCTCTCGTATAGAAATTTCTTTGTCCATTGGAAAGAATAAAAAAACCCTCACCTTGTATAGCAAGGTCGGTTTTTTTACCAGTATTTTGGAAACTACCTTGGTTCATTATTTTGTCGATAGATGCAACTCTCATACCGTATCCTATTTGTTTTGGGTTCGTTCCTCCAATACTGAATCTTTTACCTTCACCACCGGAAGAACTTTCTTCAACCGATTTTCGTGCCATAGCAAGTGTTTGTGAAAAGTTTGTTGCATATGTCACCCTTGAACCTTTGAACCCAATGGTGTTTACGTTTGCAATGTTGTTACTGACAACGTCTATCTCCTGTTGAAAACCTTGTAAACCAGAAACACCACTGTAAAGTGATCTCATCATATATGCTCACCCCTAAGCGTAGATTTCTGATATCTCGGATATATCGTAAATTTTACTGTT
>CAZOAS010000297.1:0-2175 GCA_964577745.1 uncultured Fervidobacterium sp. | reverse complement strand
GTTTTTCAGAACCTGTCTTCCACGTTCGTATGAAAAGTTCAGATTCTCAATTTTCAGCAATGGAACATGAGAATTGGAAGGTGATTTATCGTTATCATCGTTATCGTCATTTCTTGCACCTTGCTTGTACCATTTTTTCAATTTGTTTTTATCTTCTTCATCAAGTTTGAGTGTGAAAATATAACCTGGTGTTTTTTTGCTTTCGACATTTACTGAAGCATATTTTAAAGCTGCAACGTAAAGTGGCTCTCTCAAACCTGAACTTGTGAGTATATTGGACGAAACAAGGTCATGAGGATTCATGTCGGCAACTATTCTACCTTCGTTTATCACGATAACCCTATCAACAGGTCTGTGAAGCACATCTTCGAGTCTGTGTTCCACTATTATAACGGTCTTACCCAGGTTCTTATGTAGCTCATCTATAATCTCTATCGCCCTTTTTGCCGTTGCCGGGTCAAGGTTGGCAAGTGGCTCATCAAAAAGAAGTATATCAACATTATCCACAAGCACACCTGCAATTGTGGTCCTTTGTTTCTGACCACCCGAAAGTTCAAATGGAGAAGATTTTAAAAACTTCTCCATTCCAACCAATTTCGCTGCTTCTTCGACTCTTTTTCTCATCTCATCAACAGGTACGTTGTCGTTCTCTAAAGCAAAAGCGATATCTTCACCCACTGTTAAACCTACAAATTGAGCATCGGTATCTTGTAACACTGTACCGATGAATTTTGATAATCTAAATATATCAAGATCCCTTGTTTCGTAACCTTTTATCTTCAAACTTCCGGTGATCTCACCTTTGTAAGCAAATGGGATCAAACCATTCAGACAATGAACGAGGGTGCTCTTCCCGCTCCCACTCGGTCCCAGGATGAGCACCTTCTCACCAGGATAGATCTTTAAATTTATATCGTAAAGTGTCGGTTCTGACTGCGTATAATACTGAAATGTAAAATTGGTAAATTCGATGATAGGATCTCTTTCTTTAATTTGCTCCATCAATTACCTTTCTCCTCTCAAGAATTGTGGTTGATTTTATGATCAAGCTTCTTTCTTTAAGCTACCTTTCTTTGGCTTTGTTGCCACATATACAACAAGGAGTACTGTGCCAATGACACCTGTGCTTATCATATTCATAAATGCGGCTGCGATACCTTGTATGAAGACTTTATCTGCTGGCTCGGTATAGATAACTATATATCCTTTCCTTTGAATTCTCCCTCTTCGATGCGTGTGTTTTTGTAAGAAAATCCAAAGATAAAACCAGCTAAACCACTTGCGATAACCCAACTCCACCATGGAGAACCGTACTGCAACGCATCGCTGATAGCATGACCGATAAATGCTGAAAGACCCGCGGCAATTGGACCGTAAATAGCTGCTATAAAACCTGCGAATCCGTAAGCTGTTTGAAAACTCGTTTGAGGAATAGGTGATGGAATTTTGACGAACATAAACAATAGTGTGAATATCGCCGCACCAAGACCTGAAGCAACAACCGTTGCCGTACTCACCTTAAAATACTTCTTCATCCTCGTTACCTCCTCATCTAAGCATAGTTCACACCTTGTTTCGGTGCACAAGGATTATACCATAGAAATTATTTGTATTAAATACTTTTTGGTATAATAGTTACGGGGACTTGAAGGGAGTGATTTGATGAATATCATTGAAGAGCTTAAAAAAGGCGAAAACAATCGCCTTGAATTTAAACGTGAATTTCCAAAATCCGCTGAATCGTTTTTAAAAACCGTTGTTGCTTTCTCAAATGGAAACGGTGGGAAAATAGTATTTGGTGTCCAAGAAGAACCGTTTCAAATTGTTGGTGTTCCAGAGAATGAGATATTCGAGTTGAGAGACAAAATAGCTAATTTAATTGTTGACAGATGTCGGCCAGCAATTATACCTGAGATATATGTTGAAAACGTCGAGGGCAAGTATTTACTTGTCGTTGGAATTTACCCTGGTAGTGAAAAACCATACTATCTAAAACTAAAAGGAAAAGAAGAAGTGTTCGTAAGAATTGGAGCAACTACACGTTTAGCCGATGAGGAAACTATCGATTTACTAAAACTCGAAAGATTTAACATGTCTTTTGATGAAAAAATTATTCCAAGTTGTGTTATAGAAATTCTCGGCTCTAAAACCCCGCATTTTAATGCACGGATACAG
>CAZOAS010000296.1:0-2176 GCA_964577745.1 uncultured Fervidobacterium sp. | reverse complement strand
ATAATACATGGTTCACATCTTAAAGCTATGGCAATACCTACTGTTATTAGTTCTTTCGTTTTTTCATCAAGTACGTTCGTACTCTCTGCTATTTTTACAAACTCCCCAAATTTTGCCAGTTCTGGAGCTTTGAGCATTAATTCGCGCAAATCTTCTTTCAATTCAATTAACTTATCTTTGTATTCAGACATAATCTAACGCCTCCAATCTTCTGAGTTATGATGTTTGTGAAAAAAATCTTTTGTGTACATGTAAATTATATCATAGTTATTAAATTTGTCAAGCCTAAGTCAATGTATAAAATAAACAAACTTGTGCATAATATATTATTAATTTGGTCAAGTGTCTTTATAAATCAACAAAATGGAACACCAACCCAAGAATTTCGTTTAGTGGACTCACCTAAGCAGTGTCTTTTTTTGGATAAGGTGGTATAATAAGTTTGGAAAAATTAAATTTTATCTACCAAAGGAGGAGTTTTTTTGGTCGATTCGAACTATATTTTACGTTTTCTTTCAGAAAACCTGATGAAAGTCTCAAAACCAGCCAGATACATCGGTGGCGAGTACAATAGTGTTGTCAAGGATTTAGCAAACAAAGATTATCTCAGAATCGCTTTCTCATTTCCTGATGTTTACGAAGTAGGTATGTCACATTACGGACTTGAAATACTG
Source organism: uncultured Fervidobacterium sp. (assembly GCA_964577745.1). Taxonomy (GTDB): domain Bacteria; phylum Thermotogota; class Thermotogae; order Thermotogales; family Fervidobacteriaceae; genus Fervidobacterium. The sequence goes on along the minus strand of CAZOAS010000296.1, from coordinate 1,502 downwards.
TACTGGCTTGCAAATAACTTGGATTTTGTTTACGCAGAAAGAGTCTTTTTACCATGGGTTGATATGGTCGAAATGATGGAGAAAAACGATATCCCTCTCTTCACCCTTGAATCGAAAACACCTGTTTATAAGCTCGATGTACTTGGTATTTCACTTGAATACGAACTTTCGTACACAAATGTTCTAAAATTACTCGAACTGTCCAGAATACCGCTAAGAGCAAGAGAGAGAAATGATAATCATCCAATAGTAATTGCCGGTGGACCTGTTACATATAACTGTGAGCCTATCGCTGAGGCATTCGATGTTATATACCTTGGTGATGGGGAAGTAAATCTGGAAAAAATGCTTAGAGTAATATACGAAACAAAAGGTATGAATCGTGAAGAACGTTTAAAGTTATTGTCGAAAATTGAAGGAATTTACATTCCGCTTTTTTACGAACAAGAAGGTAGAAAAATAATACCAAAATACGATTTTGCACCGTCGAAAATTAGAAGGAACATCTTAAAAGATCTCAACAGTGTAAAACCTCCAGTGAAAAAGATATTGCCACACGTTGAAAGTGTACATGATAGAGGAGTAATAGAGATAAGCAGAGGTTGTACAAGAGGTTGTAGATTCTGTCACGCAGGATACGTCTATAGACCTGTGAGAGAAAGAGACGCAGACCAGATTGTTGAGAGTGTTAAAGAACTTATCTCAAACACTGGATACGATGAAATATCGTTACTTTCTTTATCTTCGCTTGACCACTCCCAAATAGAAAAGATTGTTGACAAACTCATGGAAGAACTGAAAGATAAGAAAATATCCATCTCAATTCCATCAACACGAATGGATGCGTTTAATATAAAAATCGCAGAGCGTATATCACAAGTAAGAAAGACCGGGCTCACATTTGCACCGGAAGCTGGCAGTCAAAAAATGCGTGATGCAATAAATAAGCAGATAACTTACGAAGATATAATAAGCACCGCCAAAGAAGCTAAGGAAGCAGGATGGCGAAGGATAAAACTGTACTTCATGGTTGGATTTCCAAACGAGACAGATGAAGATATAAAAGATATCGGTGAACTCATAAAGGAAATCAAGAAACTTGGTTTTTCCGATATAACCGCTTCGGTGAATTTGCTTATTCCAAAACCGCACACTGCTTTCCAATTCGCTCAACTTCGATCCCCAGAGTACATGGATAAAGTGCGAAAAATACTTGGACCGTATAGAAAATATGGAAAGATTGATATTAACGATGGTAAGAAAAGTTTTATCGAAGGAATTCTCTCACGCGGTGATAGAAAACTATTTTCTGTCATTGAAAAGGCGTACAAGTTGGGATACTATGATGAATGGGGAGAACATTTCTCTTTCGATAGGTGGATGAATTTACTTGAAGAAATAGATTATCATCAATACATCGGACCTTATGGATTAGAAGACTTCCCTTGGGACCACCTTGATAGCGGAGTAAGCAAAGAATTTTTGTGGAAAGAATACCAAAA
>CAZOAS010000295.1:0-2195 GCA_964577745.1 uncultured Fervidobacterium sp. | reverse complement strand
CGACAACCCAATGAGACCAGGTAACGACTTCTACATACTCTCCAAACAACAATAAATCAAATAATAACAATCACTAAAACCGCTGGCGTTTGCCAGCGGTTTTTTATTTTTTTCATTATGATTGTCGTATAGCATACTCATGCAAAATGATTAAAACAATACATTTAAAGAGCATAAAGAAAAAAAATCACTTTCTTGCTTATTAATCTTGATTTTTATCCAAAAAAGTGCTAATATATCAACAAGACCAAATCTTATTTTAGGGGGGATGTCAGATGAGAAAAGTTTTGGTTGTTGTATTTACGCTTGTGACGTTTATTTTTAGCTTAGCCGCCTTCGATCCAACAGTGTATGTCGAAGCTATTACAGCGGAACCTGATACTCTTGACCCACACCTTGCTTACGATAGGTACAGTGGAGAGATTCTTAACAACATTTACGAAAACCTTATAGCTTACAAAGGTAGTAGTCTTTCCGAATTTGAACCAAGACTTGCAACAGAAGTACCCACATTAAAAAACGGATTTATCAAAGATGGTGGAAAGACATATATCTTTCCAATCAGAAAAGGTGTAAAGTTCCACAACGGTAACTCACTTACACCGGAAGATGTCGAGTACTCATTCGAGAGGGGATTACTTTACGACCCTGATGGTGGGCCAATGTGGATGATGTGGTATGCTATATTTGGAGTTTATTCAAGAGATGAAGCTCTTGAAGAATTCGTAGGAAAATCTGTTGATGAAATATTCGATGCAAAAACAGGCGAACCAAAAGCAGAATACAGACAAAAACTTATAGATTTCTACAAACAATTTGTCGATCCAGCTATAGAAGTTCAAGGAGATAATGTGGTAATTAAACTTTCGAGACCTTACACACCATTTTTGAATATCATAGCTCAAGGTAGTAACTGGGGAGGTATACTTGACAAAGAAACATGTGTGAAGCTTGGTTTGTGGGATGGAAAAGCAGAAACATGGTGGAAATACAAAGATATTATGAAAGAAGATTCACCACTTTATTCACGTGCAATAGGTACTGGTCCGTACAAATTAGTAGAATGGGATTCAAAACAACAGAAGATAATACTTGCAGCGAATGAGAATTACTGGAGAGAACCAGCAAAGATTAAAAAGGTTATAATTGCTGTGATACCTGAATGGTCAACAAGAAAAGCGATGATTGAAAAAGGTGATGCTGATTCAATAGATGTTGCTCTTGAATACCTTGACCAATTGAGAGGTAATAAAGATATACATATCATAGAGAACCTTCCAACGCTCGATATAAGGGTTGTTGGATTCAATTGGTCAGTTAATCCATCAAGCAAGTACATAGGCTCTGGAAAATTCGACGGAAATGGTATACCAGCAGACTTTTTCAGTGATATTTATGCAAGAAAAGCTGTAGCTGCAGCTATCGATTATGATGCACTGATCAGACAAGTGTTAAAGGGTTTTGGAAAGCGGATACCAGCCGCTTTACCGGAAGGACTACTCGGATACGATCCATCACTTCCACTTTACAAATTCAACATAAAAGAAGTGCAAGACAATTTGAAAAAAGCATGGAACGGTCAAGCGTGGGCAAAAGGTTTTAAATTCAGCGTTGGTTTCAATCAGGGAGACCTTGCAAGACAAAGGGTAGCCGAAATGATCAAGATGTACCTTGAAATGGCATTACCTGGTAAAGCAAAAATTGACGTACAACCATTACAATGGCCAGCGTTCTTGGATGCAACAAAACGTGGTGAATTACCAGTGTACGTTATGAGCTGGCTTGCCGACTTCCCAGACCCAGATAATTTCATATTCACTTTCTATCACAGTGCTGGTGATTATTCACCAAGACAAGGAAAGAAATTCCGTGAGTTTGTAAGTACTCCAAGGAAAGAACTTGGTGGAAAGAGCCTTGACCAACTCATCGAACAAGCCGCTGCTGAAACAGATCCAGCTGTGCGTGGAAAATTGTACTTGCAGATTCAAAAGTTTGCAATTGATAATTGTATAAGTGTTCCAATATATCAAGTTGTTGGTGTACGTGTTCAAAGAACATGGGTCAAAGGGTGGTTCCACAACCCAATAAGACCAGGAATGGACTTTTACACAGTTTATAAACAACAATAAATCACAACAAAAAAGACCGCCGATTAAAATCGGCGGTCTTTTTTTCATACAAACTTTGCTTTCTTT
>CAZOAS010000294.1:0-2198 GCA_964577745.1 uncultured Fervidobacterium sp. | reverse complement strand
AGGTTCTATTTTCAATCCATCGTTCTTTCCTTTTTTCAATTTCTCAATCCCTGCTCTTGCTATCATAGCTGCGTTGTCTGAACAGTATTCAAGAGGTGGTGTATAAAAATTTAGTTTGCCAGAGTATTCTTGTATTTTCTCTCTCAATCTGCTATTTGCCGCAACTCCACCTGCGATTACGATGTCCTTTATTCCATTATCTTGCGCTGCTTTTGTTACTTTGTGAATGAGTACATCTATCATCGCTTCCTGAGCACTGGCTGCTAAATCGGCAATTGGAAGGTTTTCTTGCGTATAGCCTTCCTTCAATAATTTTTTGACTTCGTACAAGACAGATGTTTTTAAACCAGAGAAGCTGAAATCGTAATCAGGATCGTACATCTTCGGTTTTGGAAAATTGAAAGCACGTGGATTACCACTTTTTGAAATTTTATCTATCTCTGGACCACCTGGATAACCAAGCCCAAGTATTCTTGCAATCTTATCGAAGGCTTCACCAACGGCGTCATCGACACTTCGACCTATTATTTCAATTTCGTTTTCAAGCGATACTTTTAGAATAAGTGTATGACCACCTGAGACCATGAGAACTATGTATGGTGGCTTCAATTCCGGATAAGCAAAATAATTGGCGTAAACGTGACCAACTATATGATTTACACCAACGAGTGGTTTGTTGTATCTCAGTGCTAATCCTTTGGCAAATGAGACACCAACGAGCAACGCACCTATCAGTCCCGGTCCTTGTGTTACGGCTATACCGTCTATCTGTGATATATCGATTCCTACTTCATCTATAAGTTCTGAAAAAAGAACAGGGAGCTTTTTTAAATGCTCCCTTGCGGCTATCTCTGGCACAACTCCACCAAATTTTTTATGAACTTGTATCTGAGAATAAACAAGATTCGACAGCACTTTACTATCCTCAACAATCGCAACTGATGTTTCATCACAACTTGTCTCTATTCCAAGGACTAACATATTACCACCTTTTCTAAATCTTCAAATTTTTATCAAGCCGATTCTTTCATGTATATCTTTGGTCTCTCTCTCTTTGTTACACACTCTTCCGTTACGATAACTTTTTCAACAGCCTTTAAATCAGGTATGTCGAACATTATATCTATCATCACTTCTTCAAAAACACTCTTCAATGCTCTTGCACCGGTACCTCTGCGTAAAGCCTCTTTCGCTATCGCATAAAGTGCTCCTTCATCGACTTCCAACGTAACTCCGTCTATCTCAAAGAGTTTCTTGTACTGCTTTAAGACAGCGTTCTTTGGTTCCTTTAATATCTTCACAAGGTCATCAACACTCAAATCACTAAGTGTACCTATAACCGGGAATCGACCAACAAATTCGGGCATCAAACCGTACTGTACCAAGTCATCAGGTGTTACATGCATCAATATATCACCAAGTCGCATCTGTTCTTTACTCTTAACTGGTGCGTTAAAACCTATCGTACTTCCTTCGATACGTCTTTTTATAATCTCATCAAGCCCGTCGAATGCTCCACCAACAATGAAGAGTATATTTGTTGTGTCAACCTTTATAAATTCTTGGTACGGGTGCTTTCTACCACCTTGTGGAGGTACGTTTGCGATTGTACCTTCCACGATCTTCAACAAGCCCTTCTGTACGCCTTCACCACTAACATCCCTTGTAATCGATGGATTTGGTGATTTGCGAGCTATCTTATCTATCTCGTCGATGTATATGATACCGTACTGAGCTCTTTCAACATCGAAATTCGTAACCTCAAGTAATCTTAGAACGACATTTTCAACATCTTCGCCAACATATCCAGCTTCTGTTAGTGGTGTGGCATCAGCTATAGCAAATGGTACATCGAGTATCCTTGCAAGGATACGTGCCATGAGCGTTTTGCCACTACCAGTTGGTCCTATGAGAATTATATTCGATTTTTCAATCTCGACATCGTTTGTGTCTCTACCAAAAAAGACTCTTTTGTAATGGTTGTAAACAGCAACAGATAGTATCCTTTTAACACGATCCTGACCAATCACGTATTTATCAAGTTCAGCCTTAATCTGTGACGGTGTTGGGAGTTCCCTTCTATCTTTTGGACCTACACTTGAAGTTTTTAACTTTTTATCACTTTGCAAAATGTCGTGAAAGAGTTCAACACATTCACTACATATATACACATTACCTGGACCAGCGATGAGCTTTTC
>CAZOAS010000293.1:0-2206 GCA_964577745.1 uncultured Fervidobacterium sp. | reverse complement strand
GAAGATTTTGAAGTATGGTGGATTTTCCCATTTGAAATAAAATAACTATATACAGAACTATGTACAAAAGAAAAGGGGGATAAAGGTGGACAGAAATTTAAATGCTGATATTAACAGGCTCTACAGATTACTCGGTGAGTTAGTGCCATTTTCTATAGTGAAAAAAACAAAATTTCACGGTTGGAAAATCTCTGATAAAATCATCGATTTACCTTACAAATGGGATCCAAAAAATATGCCTGTGAGTTTTGTAAATGAATTTTGTTTTGAGAATAACTCAAAAAGTGAAAGTGTCTATTTGAGAGCGTGGTTTGGTGGTGAAAGTTTAGTTCTGATAGATAGTAAACCATACGGTGAGGTTAATGTTTTCCACAAAGAAGTTAATTTAACACCGTTTTGTGATGGTAAAAAACATATCATCAAAGTTCAAACTGTCCCACGTGGACTATTTGGTACAAAAGAGGAGAGTGTATTCAAATATTCTGATATAGTCATATACGATACTGAAATGAGAAGAATAGTGAATTTTACAAAAAACGTAATCGAAGCGATTAAAGAAAATTCAAACGAACATCTCACCAAAGCTTTGATAAATCTAACGGATGAATTTTTATCTTCAATACACATACCAAGAACAACAGATGTTTACATAAAAACAGTTAGCGAAAATCCAACTATAGTTGACCAAGTAACTTCCACTTGGTCTTATCCAGATTTCCCGATTTATGAAACAGTCTTTAGTCAAGACTTAAAAAGCGAAGTAATTGAGAAGTTTCAGAAATATCGGGAAAATATCGTAAATCTAAAGAAACTTTTCCCAAAGATTGGTAAAGCATTTGTTGGTGGGCACGCACATATAGATTACGCTTGGCTTTGGCCTATTGAAGAGACGAAAAGAAAGATAGTCAGAACATTTTCAAATGCGATCCAACTCGCCAAAAGATTTCCCGAGTTTGTATACATACAATCTTCCGCACAGATGTATGAAGATATCAAAAATGAATATCCAGAAGTCTTCGAAGAGATTAAGCAACTTGTTAATGAAGGAAGATGGGAACCAGTTGGTGGTATGTGGGTTGAATCGGATTGCAACGTGCCCGGTATTGAATCTTTGATAAGGCAATTTTACTACGGACAGAAATTCTTCCAAAAAGAATTTGGTAAGATAAGCAAGGTAGGTTGGTTACCGGATGTTTTCGGATTTTCCTGGATATTACCTCAAGTGATGAAACAAGCGGGGATAGAATATTTTGTCACCACAAAATTAAATTGGAACGAAGCCAACGACTTTCCATACGATATATGTCGTTGGAGAGGAATCGATGGAAGTGAAGTGATTTACTATAACTTTAAGAATTTTGAAGAAGGTTACAATGGAAGAATTAGCGCAAAATCATTAATAAATACATTTGAGAATTTCAGACAAAAAGCCATTACAGATAAATTTTATCTATCGTTTGGATACGGTGATGGTGGTGGCGGTCCAACGGAGGAGATGTGTGAGAATTATTATGCACTTAACGATATCCCAGGAGTTCCAAAAGTACGTTACTCGAGAACAGATGAGTTCTTTGAAAATTTGGCGAAAGACCTATCAAACAAAGAATTGCCAGTGTGGGATGGAGAACTTTATCTGGAATTGCACCGTGGAACATTGACTTCCCAGAGTAAAATTAAGATGCTCCACAAAATGGCAGAAGAAGAATTGAGAAATACAGAGATTCTTAATGCGTTATTCGATGGAAATTGCCAAGAAAAAATTGATGAATTATGGAAAATATTACTCCATAACGAATTCCATGATATCTTACCAGGTTCTTCCATAAGAGAAGTTTATGCGGATGCCGAAAGAGAATTGAAGTATGTAATAGATGAATGCAACAACATTCAGAAGTCTTTCTTCAAAAAGGATGAAGTTATAACGCTGTTTAATCCGTCGTCATATGAACAACCTATCGTTTTTGAGTTTGATGGAAAGATAGACTTAGAAACCAATTCTGAATGCGTAAAGACATACAATGGGAGCTATCTGTATTACATACCTGAGAAACACTTAAAACCTGTTTCATTCGAAACACTTAAAATTCGACACTCTAATAAAGATGAATTGGAAGATTTCGAAAGCATCGAAATCTCAGATGAGTATACCATGGAAAATGAAAAACTGAAAGTGATTATTTACACAGATGGCACCGTGAATATTTTT
>CAZOAS010000292.1:0-2206 GCA_964577745.1 uncultured Fervidobacterium sp. | reverse complement strand
TAGCGTCGAGTTCTGAATGTAAGTACAACGCCCTTATGTTAAATTCCACCAAATACTCGGCAAGCATTTCAGCTGTTTTTTTAGTCAGAACGGTAACTAACGCCTTCTCACCTCGTTTTTTTACCTGAACTATTTCCTTAACAAGGTCATCGACCTGATACTTTGTAGGTCTAACTTCGACTTGTGGGTCTATCAGACCAGTTGGACGGATGATTTGCTCAACAACTTGACTGGATACTTCAAGTTCGAAAGGTCCAGGTGTGGCTGAAACGAATATCACTTGATTTACTTTTTGGAGGAATTCTTCAAATCTAAGAGGTCTGTTATCGTAAGCACAAGGGAGTCTGAACCCGTACTCAACAAGACTCTTTTTTCTGGACATCTCACCGTGGTACATCGCCCTGAGTTGGGGAATCGTTATATGCGACTCATCTATAAATACGATGTAATCTTCATCGTAATAATCGAGGAGTGAATAAGGAGGCTCACCGGGTTTTCTGCCATCGAAATGCCTCGAATAGTTTTCTATACCAGTGCAATAACCAAGTGTTGTTAGAAGTTCCAAATCGTTCATCGTTCTTTGCAATAATCTTTGAGCTTCCAATTCTTTCCCCTGACGTTTCAATTCATTTACTCTCTCTTGTAATTCCTCTTGTATACTCTTAACAGCCATAGCGATTTTCTCTTCTGTTGTAACATACTCTTTCGTCGGATAAATCGTTAACCTATCGAGATTTTCGATGATTTCTCTGTTCATCCTGTCGAATGTGTACATTCTGTCGATTTCATCGCCGAAGAATTCTATACGTATACCTTCATCTTGATAAGATGGGAATATTTCGAGCGTATCACCACGTAATCTGAAACTACCGGTTAAACCAATATCTTCCTTTCTTTCGTAACCAATCTTAACAAGTTTCTTAAGCAAGTCTGTGAGATTGACCCTCTGTCCAACTTCGATTTTGATGTTCAGTGCATCGAAATCGCGTGGATCGCCACACGCGTATATTGCTGACACACTTGCGACAACGACCACATCCCTGCGAGTCATGATAGATTTAATCGCACTCATACGCATCCGCGCAATAACATCGTTTATATCCGCACTCTTTTCGATGTACAAATCCTTTGTAGGTACGTACGCTTCTGGTTGGTAATAATCGTAATAACTTATGAAAAATTCAACTTTGTTATTCGGAAAGAACGCTTTAAATTCCGAATAAAGCTGAGCGGCGAGTGTTTTGTTTGGTGAGATAACCAAGACAGGTCTGTTGAGTTCTTTGATAACATTAGCCATTGTAAACGTCTTACCGCTTCCCGTTACACCAAGCAACGTTTGAAACTTATATCCCTTTTTAAGACCATCAACAAGTTTCTCAATTGCTTCAGGTTGGTCTCCCATCGGCAAGTATTCACTTAAAAGTTCAAATTGCAAAACACTCACCTCTTTTCAGTTCCTGTAAATTAGTATAATACCTTATATCAATTTGACAAGTATGGCAATACTTATGTTTTGAAAGGATACACAAATAGAAGCAAGTTATGTTGATTAATTGCTTGAAAATTACACAAGATATTACTTGAAAAAAGAATCTTATTTCGTTTTTTGTTGTATAATATCTTTTGAAGTTCGAAAAAAGATAGTTTCTTGAGAAGATAGTTCTTTGTCAGAACTTGTTTGATAAGATGAACGAAAATTCGTGAAAGATGCGTATGGAATTAGAAGGTAACAATTTTGTCTAACATTTGGGTGACATTATCTTCACTTGTAATTTTTTCGTAATTTTATTGAACAGTCTAAAATATGTATAAGGGGGAAGGTTTATAAAAGGGGCGTTGTACATAGGAAACAGTAACGGAAGTTTGTACGCAATAATGATAAGTCCAAAAGGTTTAGAACAAAGTTCTTGGCCCAAATTTAGAGGTAATATCAGGAATACAGGTTTATTCGGTGATAAATAACTTGAACAATTTATAGAACTTTTCGGCTCTAAAACCCCGCATTTTAATGCTGGGATATAGAGCTGTTTTTGTTAATTAAACGCTGTGTGGTATAATTCTTTTAGTACATCTCAAAGTGTGGTGATGCGTTTGAAACAATACTTGACTAAATGCTTTGTCTTAGACCTTTCAAGGAAAACCGATAAGAATCTTGCTATCATCTTTGGTCATCTTACTTACTCAGCTTCCAAACTTTGGAACGTTG
>CAZOAS010000291.1:0-2211 GCA_964577745.1 uncultured Fervidobacterium sp. | reverse complement strand
AATACAGATCAATTTGCATCTTTTTCGAGTTGTATTCAAATAAAAATCTTTCCATGTATTGAAAATTGTATACTCCTAATACTTTGAAACCATATTCCTTAAGAGAATATACAACCATCTTTGTCCTATTTGGAAATAACTCCAGGTTGCATTCGCGATTGCCATTTTCTCTTATCTTTTGAATCTTTACCTCACCAATTCTCATCCCTCTAAATGGGTTTATGTCAACAGAATTAATAAAATACACTTCTTTCTTTGCTCTTGTTACTGCCGTATAAAGCCATCTAAAGTACTGTTCATTTCTTGGAACTAAATTCAAAGCTTTCATATCAATAATAACATTATCCCATTCGCTACCTTGTGCCTTGTGACATGTAATAGCGTAACCAAATTTAACTAAGAGTGGATTAAAGTATTCATTATCTCTGAGTATTCTTGAAATTTGTAGCTTCAAAGCTATGTATCTATCTCTCAATACCACAAGCTTTTCAGTTTTAGAAGTTTTCATTTCTCTCAAAGTCTTCTTTAATTCATTGAAAACCTCTCTGAATTCAAGATTTTTGATTAAAACCGCTCTGAAAACTTTGTTGTACAATTTTCTATCAAGTTCTGGTTCAGGGGAATAAATATAATCATTCAAAATTTTTGCTTTAAATACTCTTTCACCTTCCATTTCGTAATCGTAGTATTTTAATTGACAGTCCAAATACGTTACCTCCTCTTTTTCAGAGGTTTTAATAACTTCTCTGTTGAGAATCTGTACAACTTCAACACTTTGACCATTAAGCAAAGTTAAATCATCACTGTAGTAGTTTTTGTAAACTATTAATTTATCACCAGGTAATATTTCATAATCTGATATTTTGTTATTAGTATTTAGAATCCTTTTGACCATGAAATTGTATTCTTGAACTTGTCTGTTTGAATGGGCAATTATAATCGTATCATCGAATTTCTTGCCTATACTGTAAAATCTTTTAAGCTCGCTGACTAACAGCTCATTAGACAGTTTTCTGTTCTCATCAATAGAAAGCTCATTAAATACCTTCTGTTCAATACTATTTCTAATGGCTAATGAGAAATTATAAATATAGTTTTTGCTATCAGTCCTGACTATTTCTTTTAGTTCAGAGCTAATAACTCTTAATCCATAATTTCTTCTAAGATATTCCTCATCAAGCGCCGGGGAATAATTCATCGAGATAGGTGGTAACTGGGCATGATCTCCACAAAAAACAATTTTTGAACCTTCCACAAAACTCAACAAATCGGAAAGAAGCTTTCCGCTACCAAACCTTAAAAAAGAGTTTCCCTGATCTTGATCAGAAATTAGTGAGCTCTCATCAACAATATAAATATTTACTATATCATCTGGTTTCTTTTGCTTAATTTTAAAATGAAGAAAAAATACTACATCATCTTCTGACCCCTCTGAATGTTCTGAATTCTTTGAATTTTCCTTGTTTTCAGTTTGTTTAATTTCTTCTATTTCGATCCTGTCAAAATCATAAATAGCTTTATGAATAGTTTGAACACTACAACCTGTTTTTTCACGCAAAATAGAACCTGCCTTACCTGTTGGAGCAAGTATACGAAAAGAAATATTGTTTTGCTCAAGATAATTAACAAACAAAGAAAGCAAGGTAGTCTTTCCACTACCCGCATAACCCTTTAAAAGGAAGCCATTATATGAATTTGAAACAGCAAACTCTTTGAGCTTTTCAAATGCCCTTTTCTGGTCTAACGTCAGATTCATAATATACCCCCATTTCATTGCCTTTCTCAATACATGAAATATTCTATCAAATAAGACCCTCGTATATGCGAAAATTTGACATTTCCATGTCAACTTGTCACCACACATTCTCAAATATTATATTGTCTCTACAAAGCAAGATTTGGAATCATTTAAAAATAGCTTTTTAATTTTCATTGCAAACGATGTCCCACCTTTGGATAAAATAAAAAAAGTATCCGAATCATCGGATACTTTCTATCCTTTTTACTTTCATCGTCCTATGTCACCAAAAGCTTCATGTTTTCCTCGAAATTTCGAGCTAACTTTTCTTTATCTAATATTCTTAAAGATTAACCTGTATCATACATTTGACAATTTTTAACCCCACATAGGTACGCTACAAACGAACGAGAAGACGACCCAAACAACTACGGCTACCACAGTTTCAATCCCTCATAGGTACGCTACAGACG
>CAZOAS010000290.1:0-2225 GCA_964577745.1 uncultured Fervidobacterium sp. | reverse complement strand
CCAGCGAAAAATGTATTGCTAACATTTATTAATTTTTCAAATTTTTTCAATTCATCATCCCAAAACAAGCTTTCTTGCAAAGAATTAAGTAACTTTAAATTATTCAAACTTAGACCGATTTTGTTAACTTGTCTTCCAAAATATATTTTTCTATAAAGCTCTTCCACAACCTTTGAAAAAAACACATAATCGTTGAAATATAACCCCAAACTCTTAGAAATCGAAAATTTTCCGATACTATCTTTCAAATAAACAGATAACGACTTTGCACCCATTTTGTATCTAATTAATTTAGAATACAAACCAAAAAGAAGATATTTTCCAATTTCTAAAACTTCTTCTAAATTTTCCAATTTTTTATCCAGCGTAAGGTAATGCCCGATGCTTTTTGGAAGATTCACTTTAAAAAATTCCTGTTCGGTATAATCTTTTAAAATAAGATACTTCAACTTATCAAACAAACTTGGTAAATTGTTGTTACTTAAAAATTCTTTCAGCGTTTCAATATGGTATTCTTTCAAAATTTTACTACTATTCGTACCAATCCCTGGTACAAGCTCTATACGAATTTTTTCTGAAAATTCCTCAAAATCATCAACAACAAAAAAACCGTTCGGTTTAGCATATTCACACGCAGTTTTTGCAACTATCGGATTTCTTCCGACTCCTATAGTACAAGTAAGAAAAAGTTTTTCGTATATCTCGTCTTTCAAATCTTTTAACCTTTGTAATGGAGAACTTACGTTGTCTAATGCAATATAAAACTCATCGATGCTTGCTTCTTTGTAAATCGGAAAATACTTATCGATAATATTAGTAATCTTTAAGGTTGTAAACTCATAATACGAAAAATCAGCTCTAACAAAAACAACATTTGGACAAAGCTTTTTGGCTTCTTTCAAATTCATACCAGTTTTTACTCCAAAAGCTTTTGCTATATAATTTGCGCTTGTAACAACAGTTTTTTCTCCATTCCCAACAACAGCAATTGGATAATTTCTAAATTTTGGATTTTTCGCACACTCAATCGAGGCGAAATATGAATCCATATCCAGAAGGGCAACCTGTTTAAACAAAATAATCCCCCCATTCAGGTCAATGTATGTATACTATACATTAGTATACCATATTTTTTTATAAAAAGTCAAAAAATTTTTTGAACGATTTTCGGATATCTGGAGTCTAATATGTAGAAACAGATTTGAGAGCAATGAACCGATGGTGCCATAACTCCTTTTAAATTTTTGTCCATGCCTATCGGGAGGGATAACCGATGCGTATAAGTAACAACGTTAGTATGTGGGCGATACGGTACCTCCAAAATCTTCAAACTCAACAAGGTACTCTGCAACAAAGCATAGCACAAGCTACTATACCATTCAGACAAGCCATCTCATCGAATGTAATAGCTGAGAGAATACGTTCTCAAATTAACGGTTATCGTGAGGCTATGGTAAGCACGTACAACGCTATAGGTGTGATGAACGTTGCTGAAGGCGGTATACAGAGTATCACGAACAATTTACAACGTATGAGGGAACTTGCTGTACAAGCTTCGAATGGTACGTTAAGTGAAGCTGAAAGATCAGCATTACAACAAGAATTTTCACAACTTTCTCAGGGAATTAACAAGGTTGTCGAACAGACAACTTACAACAACAGACGAGTACTTGGCGGTGATATAAGGAATATGGAAGTGCAACTTGGTCCAAATCAAGGTCAAAAGATGACGGTTACCCTCCCAAGCATGGACGTTAGGTCGCTTGGCCTTGAAAATGTGAATATAAACAGTACGGAAAATGCACGTAACGCTCTTAAGACGCTCGATGAAGTAATTTCAAACGTCTCTAATACCAGAAGTTACATAGGTTCAACAATGAACAGACTCGAAAGTGCAGCAAGAAACTTAAGTCAAACTATGTTAAACCTCACCTCCTCCGTGAGTGTACTAACAGACACAGATATGGCACGTAGTATGATGGATTGGATTAGAACAAGATTACAGACTCAGGCAACAGCAGGAGTGTTTTCACAAGCGAATGTTAACAGCTTAAATGCCCTGAGATTAATAGGATAAGTAATCAAGCGTAAAAAAGTGCGGTGGAAAATTCCACCGCACTTTTTTAGTTATTTATCTGGTGCCGAGGGCGGGACTTGAACCCGCACGGAGCCTAGCCCCTGTTGATTTTGAGTCAACCGCGTCTGCCAGTTCCGCCACCTCGGCA
>CAZOAS010000289.1:0-2229 GCA_964577745.1 uncultured Fervidobacterium sp. | reverse complement strand
ATATCTTCTGGAATCTTGTATCCAAGTTCTCTGAGTTTTGAAAGCGTTCGAAGAGCTATCACATCGTTTGAACAGATTATCGCTTCAGGAACTCCGTCTCTCAACATTTTTTTGAGAACATTGTCAACATCTTCATGCAAATCATCGTACTCGTACGTGATAGGTAATTTTCCATACCTTGTCATCGCACTTACATAGCCGTTGTACCTATCGCTAAATCCGTAATATCTCAACGGACCGTGTAAATGCACAATGCGATTCAGACCCTTATTTATCAATTCCTTTGTGACAAAGAACACACCATCGTAACCATCACTCACAATGCTATTGACTCTCAAACCGTCTATATAATGGTCAACAAGAATAAGTTTCGCTTTTGAACTAAGCTTAAGTATCTGCTCTTCCGTTGCATCACTGCCAACCAAAATGTAACCATCATGATTTGTCTTAAAATCCCAATCATCTAAACAAATCACATCTGTAGAGATTTTGTACATGACCGATGCACTTTCGATAGCTTCTAAGATAATCTTGTAAAAGACCCCTATTTCCGTTGAAAGTATCTCTTGAATTCTCTTACCTACCACTATTCCAACTTCAAAATTTTTCCTTCTGGCGAGCGCCTGTGCCGAAAAATGAGGTTTGTATCCGAGTTCCTTTATAGCCCTAAGTACCTTCAATTCAGCTCCCTCAGAAACATATCCCGTTCCATTGAGCACTCTGGAAACCGTGGCAATCGAAACCCCCGCTTTCAATGCAACATCCTCTATCGAAACCACTGCTTTATCACTCCTCTCGTTTCAGAACTTTTTCTTGTTGAATTTTGATAAAACTGTAAACGTTTACTTGCTTTACATATTATACATTTTGGTTTTCAAGATACCAAGTGTCAAAATAAGAAGCAAATTATAAAAAATATAAGTAATATAATGATTTCCTCTATTAAACACGAATAATAAAGATTTTAAGCAAAACATTCAGTTTATCAGAATTGAAATAATTCAAATCGAAACATTATAATATCCTTGATATGTAAACGCTTACCTATTTTCTTATTCCCACCACATTATGGGGAGGTGTAGGTATGAAGAGGTTACTTGCGGTTTTGGTGTTGCTAAGCGGTTTGTTTGTTTTTGGTGCTACTGTATCCATACCAGTTGTTGCTGGAAACGTAGAAGTGCCTGTTGTACTGCAGATGGGGAAATTAGTTGATATGCTTCCTGAAGATTTCGAACCCGACTGGACAAGCTTGAAAGTTATCGTTGACAACAAGGAAGTTCCTTACCAGATTGACGATGTCGATGGTAACAAACGAGTATCTGCACCGGATTATTTGGTTTTTATAGCAAAAGGTAACGGTAAGATCCAGATATCTGATCAAGCAGCGAAAGCAACAGTTTATCCAAAAGCATTTACCGTTACAAAATCTGACAAAGGTTGGACAATTAAGACAACAGATAACACACTGGAAGTATTTGTCAACGACAAAGGAATTGCAAGAGTCAACCAATTCGGAAGCATTAAAGCAAATTTAGTTGACGAAGTTGGAATCGCGAGGATAGCAGGCTGGTCAAGGTCAACATACTTTATCAACGGTGATATTGGTACTCAACACGACGAAGAAACATCTCAAGGATTAAGAGCAGTTGACGTGAAAGTTTTTGAACCCGGTCCTGTTGCAGTTGGAATAAAGGCACTTTTGCAATCGGATAAATTCTTTGGACTTTTCCAAGATTTACTCATTTACGTATTCAAAAACGGTGATATCTATGTTGATAACAATTTCCTCTTTTACAACTATGCCGATATTATGAAGCTCCAAACGATGATTACAAAGCCTATCATATCCGCATTCGACGATACAGTCCACATACTCCCTGTTTTCAGAAGATTGGCATGGGCAGACCAACTCGGTATTACTCCTTACGAATACTGGCTTGAAAGGAACGCTGTTACTTGGATCAACAAGATACCGTACATCGTATTCCCAGCTGGACAGAGTATGAAACCACTCTTCTGGGGTGCAACTTACATATTCGCTTCAGCTGAAAGATGGAGAAGTAATTATTCACCGAAAGGAAAAGTTGGTATTGCGGAGATATTCCCAACTGTACCAATGGTCAAAGCGGACTATGCAAAGTGGCTTGAAGGAGATACATGGGTGTACGAAAGTCTTGAGTTCAGAACAGGTATATTCAAATGGGTTGCCGATGAATTCAACGCATATCC
>CAZOAS010000288.1:0-2233 GCA_964577745.1 uncultured Fervidobacterium sp. | reverse complement strand
GTTCCAGTGAAAGGTAAAATAGCGGCAGGTCAAGCGATAGAAATGTTCGAAGAAATAGACGAAGAAATAGAAGTGCCACTTTTAATGTTGAGAGGTTACGGTGAGTACTTTGCTTTGAAAGTACAAGGAGATAGTATGATAAACGCACATATTATGGACGGGGATTATGTAATCATGAAAAAGCAATATGCAGCCGAAAATAATTCGATAGTTGCCGCTGTTGTCGAAGATAAAATCACACTTAAAAGATTTATATTACGCGACGACCATGTTGAATTGATACCTGAAAACGAATTGTACAAAACTATAGTTTGTGAACCAAAAAAGGTAAGGATAATCGGTAAGATGGTTGGACTGATAAGAATAATCAGATAAAAAAAATAAAAGGGGTGAAGCTCATATTATGGAGATATCTGTCATTGAAGAATGTATAGTGAAAATTAAACTTCCAGAAGAAGTTGAATTGTCGAATTCTCAGGATATAAAAAGGAAAGTATACGAGAACTCCTTCGAAAAGGGGTATAAGAAAGTTCTACTTGATTTCTCAAAGACCAAATATATTGATAGTACCGGACTGGGTATAATAGTTGCGATGCATAAACAATCTTTGATGAATGCCGGAACAACAGCGATAATAAATCTTGATGACAACCTTAAAGGTTTGTTCAAAATGACCGCTCTCGACAGAATTTTCAATATATTCGAAGATGAAAAAAGTGCGGTAGAGTTTCTCAAATCTTAAGCATAAACCAAAACATACGATAGCTAAGGAAAGGAGGATGTCTTATGTACACATTTACAGAGCAGTTCGGAGTCGCGATAGTTTCATTGAACGGTGAGGTAACGATGCAAAATGCTATGACATTGAGAAACTGGGTGGTAGATAACCTAATCAAAAAAGGTAAAGTAAAGATCGTATTTGATTTGTCAAACGTTAACTCTGTTGACAGCTTCGGACTTGGTACCTTTGTTAGTTTGCACAAAACGGCGCTTTCTTCAAATGGTTCGATAGCTTTTGCTAACGCAAATGAAAATGTCAAAAAGTTACTTACAATGACGGCACTCGACAAGGTTATCAAAAATTACAATTCAGTTATGGAAGCAGTTAACAGCATAAAATAATTGAGAAGGTGTGGGATTAATGAAAATCGCTATAGGGAGCGACCATGCAGCCTTTGAGTTGAAAGAAAAGGTAAAAGAGTATTTAATAAATAAAGGTGTGGAAGTTATCGATTGTGGTACTTATTCTATAGAAAGTGTGGACTATCCGGATTTTGCCAAAAGGGTAGCCGAAAAATTGCAAAGTAAAGAATGTGATTTCGGTATACTTATGTGTGGAACCGGCATAGGTATGACCATAGCTGCAAATAAAATCAAAGGTATCAGAGCGGCTCTGTGCTTGTTCCCTGATATGGCAACGTATGCAAGAAGACACAACGATGCAAACATTCTCGTGTTACCTGGCAGACTAATGGGAATAGAGCTTGCCAAATGGACTGTGGATGCCTTTTTAAGTTCATCTTTCGAAGGTGGCAGGCATGAAAGAAGGGTAAAGAAAATTGAAGAACTTGAAGAATGACTTAGTTTTTTGTGCTCAACTCAATGAACAATTTGTACCAACAAAAGAGATAGATAACGGTAAATTCGTAAGAAATCCGGAAAGACCATCAAGGCTTTCTCTTGTAAATAAATTTCTAAAAGCACACTTTCAGGAAATAAGTGTATTGGATTTTCCTGAAAGTGTTCTTATGCTTGCTCATGAAGAAAGCTATGTATCTTACATAAAAAAGAAATCTTTAGACTTAATAGAAGGTGAATACATCCCGGAGGTGTTCTTTGTTGATCCGATATTCGATACAGGAACCCCGATAAAACATGAAACATACGATGCGGCTTTCCAGTCAGTTCAAGCTACACTGACGGGAATAGAACACACCTTAAAAACTAAAAATGTCTCTTACGTGCTTACGAGACCACCGGGTCATCATGCGATGAAAAGATACGGTGGTGGATATTGTTACTTTAATAATGTTGGAATCGCTGCACGTTATCTTGAAGATAAAGGTATGAGAGTTGCAATATTAGACATAGATTTTCACCATGGTAATGGCACCCAAGATATATTTTACGATGACCCAAACGTGCTTTACGTATCCATACACGGTGACCCGAAAATTTTTTATCCATGGTACAGTGGTTATGCAAACGAAACTGGTATAGGTAAAGCCGAAGG
>CAZOAS010000287.1:0-2236 GCA_964577745.1 uncultured Fervidobacterium sp. | reverse complement strand
TCGAGTATATCAGCTATCAATTTCGTGTCTTGTTTCAAGAACGCCTCAAGTGCCTGTTTTGCAAGTAACGTGCGTGGTTTGATGTACCAGTTTATAACCCTCTCAGGTAATGTCGATTCTTCGAATTCGAACTTTTCACCACTTATACATGCGCAAATCTCAACTGCGATATCATCGTCGATTCCTTTTATCTTTCCTTTGTTGAGTACATTGACAACGAACCGCTTCTTCGTGCCGTTAACTATACTATCTATGAATGGTACGTGTTGTTCACCGCTCAGTTTATTACTATCGAGTAATTCATCGACCATGTTTTTCCATTCTTCGCTTAATCCAGGTATACTTTTTGCGGAATTTTTGATATCTTCGAATTTCATACCACTCTCTATAGCCTGAGCGAATTTTGAGATTACATCAACAACAGCATTGAGTTGTGTAACGTACCATTTCCAGCCAAGCTCAGAATCTGCCCCTCCCCACGGTGCACCGTACCATTTTATCTTTGTTTCGAGGTCTCTGTGATACTTCCACGTGGAGTTTCTTACCGTATCTCCTATTGGGAATAGTCCGTAAAATTCGTACATATCCCACGCCACAGGTGCAAGTTGGTCTTCGAAAGGAGTTGATGGATTTTGGTTTATCTTTTTGTGTTTTTCAATTTCCGGATACAGATCTTTTCCATCTTTCGTTGTGAATTTTGTAAGCCAAATACCGTGGTTTACACCGGCAACTTGCCATTCGTATTCTTTTACTCCAACAAGGTTAGCGAGGTTTTCCACACTGTAATGTCCATGACAAAAACCAACCATTTTTACGGAAGTTGCGTTGAGACGAGTGTTGTTCCCTCAAATACAGGATTTGCTGCTTGCAAATACCAAGCGTTTGGTGAGAGTTTTTCAATAGTTCTTGCTATTTTCAAAAATAACGAAAATTGATTCCAGTTAGTAAGGTTGAGGTAATCTGAGACAAAGTTGTAATTCTGTGCATCGATACCTCTGTAATATCCGTGTTTTTCACCTATTTCTCTGACTTTATCGAGATAACTATGTCCACCTGCCAGGGCTGTGTTGATTACAAAGTCTGCACCATCGATAACTTTTGTCATATCCGTTGTAGTTTCTATCTTCAAATTCGCACCGAAAACTTGTGAAAGTTCGTTGGCAAGTATACCCGTGTTTCTTAGCCTTGCTTCGTCGATATCCATCAATACAACATGTGTTCCATTGAGTTTTGGCATTTTACATAAATCTGAGATAATTCTCATCGAAAAAACGGCGCTACCAGCTCCTATGATACCTATCTTTAAATTGTTCATTACATTCACACCTTTTTTGCTACGGATAGTTAATAAAATTATACCACGTTATCTACTATGATCTGCACCATTCAAGTACTTCGTCAACACTTATCGTTGCAAGTGCGATGTAATTATCGGCAGCACCGTAGTATACATAATACTGACCGTTGTACTCAACCATCGCATCACTAAACACGACATTTGGTACCCCACCGAATATTTCCCATTCTTCTTCCGGTTCAAGAATTGGCTTTTCGCTTCTTTTTAATACTTTCGTTGGGTCGTTCAAATCAAGAAGCATGAATCCGAGTCTGTATATCGGTCTTGGTGCATCTTGGACACCATGATAGAGCAATAACCATCCGTATGGAGTCTTTATCGGTGGAGCACCAGCACCAACTTTGAGGTTATCCCAATAACCTTCTCTTGGACCTGCCACTTTAACGTAATTACCCCAATTGATAAGGTCATCTGAATATGCGAACCATATATCAGGGGGGAACCTGTGAATCATTATGTACTTTCCATTCACCTTCTCTGGGAACAAAGCCGCATCTTTGTTGTCAATTTCATCTTTTATAACAATACCATGCCTTTCCCAAGTGATGAAATTCTTCGTTGAAGCCATCGCAACTCTTGGACCTTTCGGCGAGTATGCTGTGTAAAGCATATAGTATCTATCTTCCAGCTTTGTAATTCTTGGATCCTCCACACCGTAAAGTTCATCTTGGCAACCTGGTGAAAATACTGGTTTTTCTAATCTGTTGAAGTGTACGCCATCTGTACTGACTGCATAGCCTATCCTTGATACCATATCCTGTCCTTGCGCTCTGTAGAGAAGATGGAACAACTCACCATCGTAAACCACTGCGCAGTTGAATACAAACTTATCTTCCCATATATGACCTGGGACTGGTGCTAATAACGGGTTAAGTGGGT
>CAZOAS010000286.1:0-2238 GCA_964577745.1 uncultured Fervidobacterium sp. | reverse complement strand
CTATATCGATATTCACAGCCGCCGGTATTTTTGGTAATCCGGGCATCAACATTATCTCGCCAGCCAAAGCTACCACAAATCCAGCTCCTGCACTTATTTGGAAATCTCTAACTGTGAATTCGTAATTGGAGGGTGCATTTATCTTCTTTGGATCATCAGAGATACTGTTTTGCGTTTTGGCAATTATAACTGGATAGTTACCAAATCCGTTCTTTTTCAACATCGATAATTTTGATTTTGCAGTGTCTGTGTAAATGACCTTGCCTGCTCTGTAAATCTCCTTAGCTATTATTTCGATTCTTTGTTCAATTGGCAAATCGTTTGGTACAAGTGGTTTATAATGGCTTGGTGTGGATTCTATCGTTTCTACTACCGTTCTTGCAAGGTCTATTGCTCCCTCTGAACCTTTTGCATAGGCTTCGTTCAAAACACATTTCGCAGGGCAATTTTTTATTACAGCTTCTATTTCAGCTTCTGTATCAGATAAAAATCTGTTGAGTGCTACCACAACTGGTAATCCGTATTTTTGCATATTTTCGATATGCACTTTCAAGTTATCCATGCCTTTTAAAACGGCTTCGACGTTTTCTTTTGATAGCTCTTCCTTAGATACTCCACCGTGGTACTTAAGTGCTCTGATTGAAGCTACTATAACCACCGCATCAACAAAAAGCTCACCAGTTGGTGCAACAAAATCAAGGAATTTTTGAGCTCCAAGGTCTGCTGCAAAACCAGCTTCTGTTACAACGTAATCGGCAAGCTTAAGTGCCAGTTTCGTTGCAATTAGTGTATTTGTACCGTGTGCAATGTTAGCAAATGGACCACCGTGGACAAACGCAGGTGTATTTTCAATTGTTTGAACTAAATTCGGATTTATAGCATCTTTCAAAAGTGCTGCCACTGCACCTTGTGCTCCCAAATCTTTTACTCTCACCAATCCTTTACTTCCTTGAGCAACGACTATTTCTCCAACTCTTCTTTTCAAATCCAAGATATCTTTTGCAAGGCACAAAGAAGCCATTACTTCTGAAGCAGCAGTAATTAGGAAACCATCTTCACGTGGGAAACCGTTAGCAGTCCCTCCAAGTGCTATGACTATCTGTCTTAATGCTCTATCGTTCATATCAATTGCGCGTTTCCAATAAATTTTTCTCAAATCTATACCAAGTTCGTTACCATGGTTTATATGTGCATCTATCATAGCTGCAATTAAATTGTGTGCTGCAGTAACCGCATGGATGTCGCCAGTAAAATGTAGGTTTATATCCTCCATCGGTAGTACCTGCGAATATCCACCACCTGCTGCTCCTCCTTTGACTCCAAAAACTGGTCCAAGCGAAGGTTCACGTAATGTTACTATTGATTTCTTACCTATTTTATTTAAAGCCATGGAAAGTCCAATGCTTGTTGTCGTCTTCCCTTCACCGGCTGGCGTTGGCGTTATAGCGGTAATGAGTATAAGTTTTCCGTCAGGTTTGTCTACTAATGATTTTAGGTATTGATGATTAACTTTTGCAATGTATCTTCCATACGGTTTCAACATATCGTCTGGAATCTCCAAAGAACGTGCTATCTTTGTAATATCTTCAAGTTTCGCCATCTTAGCAATTTCAATGTCTGACAGCATAATCTATCACCTCCAAGTACAAGTTTATCACATTATTAACCGTTATCAATTCTAACAAACAAAGAAAAAAGTTCCGCAATTAGATTAGACAAAGTTTCAATTACTAAAACTATCAGATATGTTCAAATTCATCGAAAGTCGTGGTAAAATATGTGTAATAGTGTGTGTAATATGGATCAAACTAACTTTTCATTTTGGAGGCCTACAGATGGTATATAAAAGTGTTGAATCAATAATCGATGATATTCGTGATGTTTTCAATCAATACAACAAAAGTTTCGTTGTTGCGTTTTCAGGTGGTATGGATAGTACCGCAGCTGCTTTACTTTGTTCCAAGGCTATCGGAAAAGAAAACGTTGAACTTGTGCACGTAGTTTACGGTCCTTATTCATATCAAAATAGCATCAAAATTGTTTCTGAATTTGCTCAAAAACACGGTTTCAAGTTAACTCTCCTAACAAATCTTGGTCAGGAAAAAATCTGGAAATACGGTCCATCTTGTAATATGTGTACAAGAGAAATTAAGATGGGAACCGTACTTGAATATGCCAAAGACCGTATAGTGGTAACTGGCTCAAATTCCTCAGATACATGGGGAAAGACAGGCTTAA
>CAZOAS010000285.1:0-2258 GCA_964577745.1 uncultured Fervidobacterium sp. | reverse complement strand
TCTGTATCCGTGCATTAAAATGCGGGGTTTTAGAGCCGAGAATTTCTATAAAGTACAAAAAATTCCAAAATTAAACACTCTTCTTGTTCTCACTTTAAAGAAGGGCATACCCCCTTCTGATTTATGTATGCTTTATGGAAGAAGGTATACCCATATTGTGCAAAACTTATCTCAATGCTTTATATGCATCTAACAACCCATAACCAACTTCCGGATTCCAACCGTTTGTAAACTGATAAATTGGTATCTTATACGCTGTTTCCGTAAGCCTCTTTTTTATAGCTTCTGGAGTTCTGTAACCTTTTGCATACAAAAGTGCTGCTACTGCCGAGACATGTGGTGCTGCCATCGATGTTCCTTGCATAATCATGTATGTATCTTTGTTACTTGGTGTCCAAGTTGTACTTAACACTCCATCCATCATGCCGTCACCATTTTGGTCAACTGTTGCATCTCCTCCGGGTGCTACTATATCAAGTCTATGTGTTACATTACCGTAAATTGGGTCAAAGTAGGTTGCTGAATTATAATTAGAATAATATGCTCTTCTATTGTCGTACCTTGTCGCGCCAACAGCTATCGTTTCTATGTAACCTGTTGGATATGTGAGGGTAGAAGTATAATCATTTCCAGCTGAACAAATAACCGTCACATTCATTGAGTATGCATATTTTATAGCATCTCTGAGGGCAACTCCCGGACTTCCACCCAAACTCATACTTATAATCTTTGCTCCATTGTCAACTGCCCATCTGATACCTGCCGCTACATTTGCAAGTGTACCATATCCTGAGGCATCTAAAACTCTTACTGGCATTATTCTTATACCAAAACTGTTGCATATAACTCCTGCTACTCCTATTCCATTATTATTTACCGCAGCTATCGTTCCTATACAATGTGTTCCGTGACTTGCTCCGTAATTTGGATCCGTTGGATCCGTATCTCTATCAACAAAATCGTAACCTTGAATGAATATACCTTGTAAATCTGGGTGCGTAAAACTAACTCCTGTATCTATAACTGCTAATTTTATTATCTGACTCACACTGATTTTACCATCTGTTACGGTCAAAAGTTTCGCCATTTTATTTGTTCCAAAATTTCCATCATGATAAAGTCCAAAATGCTGACAAAATACTTGAACTGCGCTTTGTGTTTGCGTTCCATAAACTCCATCTTCTCTTATTGTGAGTGAATATCTGTTTTCTTGCAAAAATTCATTTAATCTTTGTTGTAAGAACTTGACATCATCTCCTCTGGTATTTGGAGTAATCAATCTATAGAATGGAGCTGGAAAACCATCCGTGACTGACAGCAATCTGTTCATCTTATTAACACCAAAGTTACCATCGTAATTCAACTTATAGTATTGACAATACACAAGCACTGCACCTTGAGTTTCTGCTCCGTATATACCATCAACTTTTATGACAAAGTTGTAACCTTTTTCCACAAGAAATTCATTCAGCCTTTGTTGTAAGAACACCACATCGTTTCCACTAACACCGGGTGTAATTAACCTGTAGAATTGATCCGGATAACCATTTGCCAAAGTTTCATTTTCTTCTTTTGAAAACTCATAAACACTATTTTCTATCTTAACTATACTCTTTCCAATTTCTTCCTTTTCAGACCTTGCTTGGAGTACAACTTTTTCAGTAACTATAGACTTTCCACTCAGTGCAGCGTATACAACATATTCTGCTAAATACTCTGAATCATTCACCGCTTTTCTTCCAACTTCAGAAACTACAACTAAATTTATCTTTGATATATCTTCATCATTACTTATCACATCTCTTCCAAGAACTTTTATATCATCTCTATTTTGAATTCCAAAATCTTTAAGCATATCTACAAGAACATCATCTGTTACAAACTCAGCTTCTTTCAAGTCACCAGAAATACTTCTCAAATCATAACTTGAACTCTTTTTATCAAATCCCATGCCATTGGGAGATTTATACTATTGTAATGCCATTGGTATCTGTACATAGGATCATTTGGAATAGCAAGCGCTTTGTAAATATAATTCTTATCGGTACTTTTTACTCCTGGAACATTTTCAAGATTCTTTGCATCTTTTGTTTTTACCGTTACTATACTCACATTTCCTGATGTAAAAACGTTTAAAATTTCTACACCGCCATCTGCTTTACCAAATGGCAAAGCATACACGTTCTTCCGGCCCTCAACTTGTAAGACATATTCGTCTGGTACAAAATCATTCTCGTTTCCGGACTTTCTAACCTCCT
>CAZOAS010000284.1:0-2268 GCA_964577745.1 uncultured Fervidobacterium sp. | reverse complement strand
ACAAGGTGACGAAGAGAGATATTGTGTGGTAAGGCAAATTTCAGTTACGTACAGAAAGGAGGTATGCACATGAAAAAAAGTACCCTTTTTCTGATTGTGTTAGTATTATTTCTGTCAACAAATGTGTTTTCTATGGTTGTTCATGTGCAATTTTCAGGAAACACGCTTTCGGCTTATGATTCGACGGGAAACGTTCTTTGGAAATTTTCAGCACGTTCGAACATAACTGTAGCTCTCGTCGATAACGTAGACGGAAAACCAGGCACGGAGGTTTTAGTTGGTACAGATTCATCGGGAGACGACCGTGGAATGATATATCTTTTGGATTCATCAGGAAAGTTATTGTGGTCTTTTCAAACTGGAGCAACTGGAGTTTTCTGGCCTGATAACAAATATGTGGTAGTACGCCTGATTGTTGCAGACGTTGATAAAGATGGTGTAAATGAAGTAATTTCTTTATCTTATCAAAACACATGGTACCCAGAAAGATTATGCGTAATAGATGGAAGAAATGGAAAGCTAAAGGGTGAATTTTGGAATCCTGGTAGATCAGCCTCACCGGACTCTTTGGCAGTAGCCGACTTGGATAATGATGGGATAATGGAGATTATAGTTGGTAGTGGAAACAACGACCTTGGTTTTATAGGTGCTGTTTACTGCCTAAAAGGAAATTTAGTTATAGGACAAGCACCACCGTATTATGGTGAAGCTCAAAAAGGGAGTTTTGTTTGGTACACACAACTTGGCAAACCTGCCCATGATCCTTTTGTTCACTGGGTTGAAGTAATTTCTGATGTGGATGGGGACGGTGTTAGGGACTTACGTGTTGGTGGTGGAAATAAGAGTCGCCCGAATTTTGTAAAAATTCTCTCTGGTAAAAGTGGGCAAGAAATAAGCATGCGTAAAGCCAGCGGATGGCATTTTCTTGGTTATGATTTATTTAATACAAAAACGTATCCGTATCGTTCTTCTTCTGATTTAACAAGTTTAATAGAAGCCTGGAGTAGCGTAAATAGTGAGCTTTTGTTGACGGGAGATATTAACGGTGATGGTAGTTTAGAGTTAGTCTTCAGTAATAGAAATACACTATATGTGTTTAGTTCCTCAGGTAAAGGACTTTGGAAAAAGGACATTCGAAATGAATATGGTTTGGAAATAAGACATATGAATTTGGTTGATGTTAATAAAGATAATTCTATGGAAATAATTATTGGCTTAAGCCTTGCTAACGGAAGAAGAAATCCAGCCAAAATACTAACTTTCTCATCAAATGGTTCCTTAATTAATGCAATCAACTTACCTGACTGCGAAGAATTTACTTTTGTCGTTGATGATATCAATAACGACGAAAAATTGGAAGTCATAGCAACAATTATAGTAGGCTATCCACTAAAACCAAGAGGCATATATGTTTACGATTATGCATCTGGAAAGTTGTTATGGAATTTTAATTATGGTCCTATGGGCTGGGTGAACTGTGTCCACGATATTGACGGAGACGGAAAGAAAGAGATTTTCGTTGGTACGTTTGCTCCACATAACGGTAATGCTGAAAACGGAACAACGGATTTTGAATCGTTTGTTTTTGCGTTCAAATCTGATGGAAAGATTCTATGGATAAAAAAGATAGGTACAGATGCTGCATTTTGTAGTTTGACTGATTTGGATGGAGATGGAAATTTAGAACTCATTGTGTTTAGAAATCAAGGAGCCCCGTGGTATCCTGGACTAAACCAAATAATTATTTTGGATCCAAAGACCGGAGAAACCCGAAAGACTTACACAGGTCCCTCAGACAAAATATGGAAAGGTTGGGCAATAGCCGATTTAAACAATGACGGGAAAAATGAAATTATATCTGCAAATCACGATGGAGTTTTAAGAATATTAGATTACAAAATGGATCTTATTAAAATTAGGAAAATAGCTTGTTCAGTACAAGCGGTAGCTGATTTGGTTGGCGATCAGAGGAAAGAAATAGTAGTTCTAACAGACGATGGAAAGGTTCAGATACTTGATGCTGATTTAAATACGCTGTTCGAATACAGTGTTTCGAAACCAATAATGGCGATTGTTTCAGATCTTATCCCTGGTGGAAGTAGCGAAATAATAATTTCTGGAGCCAAGACATTTGTACTAACTGGTGGCAATTAATAATCTGGTAAAATTGTGAAAATCACAGGGGATGTGAACTGTCAGAAAGAATTCAAAGCCTTAACATTCAAAACAGGAAGGGATTAAACCCTTCCTGTTTTATTAGTATTAGCT
>CAZOAS010000283.1:0-2274 GCA_964577745.1 uncultured Fervidobacterium sp. | reverse complement strand
TCAACAGCTTCCGGTTCAAACTCTGGGGCAACGATGACTTCGAGGTAGGTTTTTACCGATTGAGCCATTGAAAGTGTGAATTTGAAACTCGTAGCAAGAATACCACCGTAACTTGATTCGCTATCAGCATCGATAGTCTTTTTGATGCACTCTATTTTATTCTCTTCACTGTCACCGTATTTCAAATACGCAGCGCCACACGGTGTTTGGTGCTTAATAACGCACGCACCACCACCTACTAATTCAAGATTTTTCGCAAGTGTCCAAGCGGCTTCCGCATCGAGGATGTTGTTAAACGATAGTTGTTTACCTTCGTGTAGTAAGTCAAACGATAGTTCACCGTAAACGTACGCTTTTTCGTGTGAGTTTTCACCGTATCTTAATTCGATATCCTGCCTTACAAGTTCAAGTTTTTCGTTACCTATGTTGTTTGTGCCTGCCATGATCTTTCTCACTCCCCCCACGTGACTTTTCTCTCTTTTATCTCAAATGGTGTGTACAAAAGTTTATCAATTACTTGCCAGTAATACTCGTGCTCGAGTTTGTGAATCTCACTTTCGAGTTCCTCCAAAGTCAAGTTATCTTGAATTTCTATAGCTTTCTGGAATATTATAGGTCCCGTGTCAACTCCACTGTCAACGAAGTGTATTGTGATACCTGTAACTTTTACTCCGTACTCATACGCTTGCTTTATACCGTCTTTTCCAGGAAAAGATGGTAGCAACGATGGGTGGATGTTTACTATCTTTGGAAAGTATTTACTCACTATATTTTCTGGAATTATGCGCATAAACCCAGCAAGTACGATTAAATCAGGGGAAATTTCATCGATAACTTTTTCAAACTCAACAGTCCAAGGTTTTTGCAATAGTATGTGTGGTATTTGGAGATTCTTTGCACGCTCAATCGCATAACATGGTTTATCGACAATTAACGCTTCTATCTGAGCTTTCAATCTTCCATCTTTTGAAGCAAGGGCGAGTGCTTCGAAGTTGCTTCCACTCCCGGAAGCACACACAACTATACGGGGTAATTGAGATCGAAACAACCCATGCATACTCTCACCCCGCATTCTTCAAAGACTTGCTTGTATCTTTCAACTGACAAATAAAATAGTTCATCAGCACCAACGAATGATTTTAAATTCGATATATCTTTCTGAGATGCGATAAGTTCACTTCTTCTGGACGTATCGATACCGTAGTTACACGGTCCGATAACAGCAGGCGAGTGTATACCAACGTACACATGACGAGCGCCCGCTTCTTTGACCATCTCAACGATTATCTTCATCGTTGTTCCACGGACGATAGAATCGTCGATTAATATCACATCTTTGTCCTTTATAACCGATGAGAGAGGCGATAATTTTCTTCTCACGATATCTTGCCGGTTTTTGGGCATAATGAAGCTTCTGCCAATGTAATGATTACGAATAAGACCGTAATCAATTGGGATACCAGATGAGCTACTGTAACCAAGTGCACCTGAAAATCCACTATCAAGCACTGGTACAATGACATCACCGGTGACTTTGTGTTCTTCGTACAATTTCATGCCGAGTTTCTTTCTGACTTCGTGCACGTTGACACTGTAAAAATTACTATCGGGACGGGCGAAGTATACGAATTCGAAAGAACAAAATTTATCGTTTGAATCACCGAATCTGATAATTTCAGGTTCTTTACTATCGGTAAAAAATACAACGGTACCGGATTCTATCTCATGTATATTACTACAGCCAATTGAATAAAGTGCGGAATCTTCGGAAGCAACGACGTAACCGTTGTTGAATCGTCCATAAAAGAGTGGGCGGATTCCAAACGTATCACGCGCGGCGGCTAAGAAAGTATCGTGTAATATCACGAGGGAATATGCAGCTTTTATTCGAGAGAGTGCCCACTGGATGGATTCTTTTGGGTCACGATAGGGTGCGATGGAAAAATAATGTATAAAAACCTCAGAATCGAGTGTTGTGGAAAATATACCGCCATTTTCCATGATAAATTTTCGTCGAGCATCTGCATCGACGATGTTACCGTTATGTGCTATCGATAGTGTACCTTTGAACGTGTAAGCGATGATAGGCTGGATTTCGTTGATTGAACCATATGTTGAATATCGAACATGTCCGATTGCTCGATTACCCGGAAGGAATCTGTCATCGGTTAGTACGTTTTCAACAAGTCCTTCGCCTTTGACGGACTTAAAGCCGTTAACAACCACACCAGCAGCTTGTTGACCACGATGCTGGAGCGAAAGTAATAAATCATG
>CAZOAS010000282.1:0-2284 GCA_964577745.1 uncultured Fervidobacterium sp. | reverse complement strand
TAGAATCTTTAAGAACACCTAAGTTTGTATCTCGTATACAATTATATCACGTTTACACAAACAAATACAATTTCAATTTATTTCTTCCAATGTTAAATTGTCGGAAGAAAAGAACGGTAAGTTAACATTTTTTGACACAAAATTATGGCTATGATAAAATATACATGAGCTTATATTATTAAGAAACTGCTATCATTTCAACATTACTTGGAGGGGGATGAAAGATGATAAGAAAAAGCAGACAGCTTTTCTTAGTTTTATCTTTCTTACTTTTCTCAGCCATTGTCTTATCGGATTGGTACCAAAAGACAGACGTTGATTTGTTAACAAACCAGAAAAAGGTTTACCTTTACACCCCAGCAGTTTCCACCGATTACTCAGCAAGTAAGACACCAACGCTTGTTATATTCTTCGATTACGATAAGAACATTGAAATATACATAAATTGGAACGTAACGATTGGTACAAATACGCACTTAGTTAGATACAGATTTCAAAACTCAGAAATTATAACAGATGAATGGCTTCCGAGTGTGAGTGGGCAATCAACATTTTGTCCAGACTCACTGGGAACGGGCGAAACTAAAATGGACTTTCTAAAAAAATTACTTGCTTCGACTGAGTTTGTAATAAGGGTAGAAAACGAATACGGGAACAAATACACAGCAAAATTTGATGTTTCAGGACTTTCTAAGCAAATAGCTCAGTACGTGCACGAAGTAACACAACTTTGGACATATAACACAAAAAGTCCTATTATTTCCAGTCCAGCTATCGATATTGATGGAAACGTATTCTTTGGTAACAACGATGGTTTCATATTCGCATTAAATTCTAACGGTGAATTATTATGGAAATTTAAGACAAATGGTAGGATTATTTCAAGTCCGGCGGTTGTATCATCCAAAAACACTGTTTTTGTCGGAAGTTATGACGGATATCTGTATTGTCTATCTAGACTTGATGGAAAATTACTGTGGAAATTCAAAACAGATGGACCAATAGTGTCTGATCCGGCTGTCACGGATGATGGTAATACTGTGATATTCGGAAGTAACGATTCTTACGTGTACGCAGTTAACATTTCCGGAAAATTACTCTGGAAATTCAAAACAAGTAGCGAGGTAAGAAGCGGTCCTGTAATATCACCTGATAAAACCATTTACATAGGGAGCTTTGATGGATATCTTTACGCACTATCTTTAAACGGTCAGCTAAAATGGAAATTCCAATCTTCATCGCGTATAAGTTCTACACCAGCTGTCGATGCTAACGGTAACATTTATTTCGCAAGTTACGATGGTAATGTATACGCACTTACACCTAATAAGAAAGTGATTTGGAATATAAAGGTAATGGGAAACATAATATCAAGCCCAATCATTGGTCCAGATTCAACGGTATATATCGGTGCTCTTGACGGTAACTTCTACGCTATAGACAGCTTTGGAATGACAAAGTGGACATTTACAGCTAATGGAGGTATATACGGTACACCTTTGATCGACGACAAAGGCAATATTTACGTTCCATCTAAGGACGGCAACATATATGCTATAGATGAAAACGGTTCTTTGCTTTGGAAATTCTCAACAAACAGCGAAATATACTCGAGTTTGAACTTGTTGAATAATAAACTAATATTTGGAAGTAGCGACAACAACCTTTATTGCCTTTACATCCCAAGCTCACAACTTAATCCGAAATCTCCTTGGCCGAAGTTCAGACAAAATCCGCGAAACCTAGGAAGAAAAATCGGATAAGAATAAAAAGCAGACCTTAACGGTCTGCTTTTTATTTTCCGGTGAATATTTATGTCTTATTGATTTTTCAGTTCTTCCAATTGTACTGCTAATCTTGACCTTGAAAGTAAAGAGAACAATTGCTTGTGCTCAACAAAAATTTCAAGAAGTTTTGGATCAAAATACCCTTCTTCTTCGGTGATCATTATATCAATAGCTTCTTCTGGTGTACACTCATTTCTGTAAGCTCGTCTTGTTGTAAGTGCATCAAAAACATCAGCGATTGCAACGATTCTAGCAGCCAGCGGTATTCTATCACCTTTCAAACCATCCGGGTATCCTTTTCCATCGCATCTTTCATGATGCCATCGCGTTACTTCAAGACACATTTTAAGCAATGAATTACTCGGATAGTCTTTAACGAGATTTGAAAAAAGTTTTGCACCTTCTATTGTATGATTTTTCATCATAATATATTCTTCCGGTGCACCTTGTCCAAAGTAAGTAAGAAATGATACTTGAAAAAATGAGCTACACCAAGT
>CAZOAS010000281.1:0-2300 GCA_964577745.1 uncultured Fervidobacterium sp. | reverse complement strand
GACAAGTTGAATCAAACAAATTACTATCCTTTTAAACACGATCCAGGTGTTATTTACAACATATTGAGGAAACTTGAAAATCATGGATTATTAACGTACTATGTCGAAGAAGGGAACGGAGGACTTAGAAAGATTTATCAGCTAACAAAGGATGGTGAAGAATACTTTGACAACATGAGAGAATTCATACGCAAGTTGAGAAATTCATTCGAAGAATTTCTTAAAGATTGAAAAGAACGAGAGGAGGCAAATCATGGCTAAATTAGCGATACCAACTGATGATGGTAAAACGGTAGCATCGCACTTTGGAAGGGCGCAGTACTTCATGCTAGTTGAGATTGATGGTGATAAAGAAATTTCAAGAAAACTTGTTGAGAACCTCCATGCAAGAGGTCACCATGGAGAACATGGTGAACACCATGGACACGGCGGTCACGGAAATGGACATGGGCATGATGAGGTATTCATGTCAACAGGAGATATCGAGGGTGTCATAGCCGTTAGAATAGGTCCACACATGTTCGAAGACTTAAAAGCAAGAAATATCAGGGTTTACCTTGTGTCAGTAGGAAAATCAATAGAAAATGCGATAAATTCTTTTATCGAAGGAAAATTAAGAAATATATTGAGATAAAAAACCGTGAGGAAATCCTCACGGTTATGTTTTATGCCCAATATTCCGCAAAATTGTTTACGAAATTTATGGAATAACACTTTCAACGTAATAAATGGCTTTGAAGTAACCAAATGTAAACAGTATTGATATTTTTGATTTCAAATTGAATTTCTAAGCTCACCGCCGGGTTCATTTTTCCAAAGAGTTTTATATCAAGTGAAATTGCAGCAGTTTGTCCACTTATTGATAAATCGTAAAAAGTTACGAATGGGTCTAAAAGGTCTAACGCTTGGAACATCTGCTCACCTGATATTTTTGCAAAAAATTCTGAAATTTTCTCGGCTGTGAAGAATCCATTCGAAATTCCTAAGTTATTATCTTTCAAGTCCAAGGTCGATTTGTTAAGTTTTTGGAAATCTATCGTTATCTTGAAAAGCAGGAATTTTAAATAGTCATCTTCAATTGTTTGACCAGTTTTTGGTTTTATTTCAACAACTATTGAACCATTAGGAACTTTATCACTCAACTCTCTCAGTATTTGTATTAGTTTTGTGCTCTGTGAAACAGTAACAGCACCAAACTTAAAATCAAGCTTATCAAGTTCAATATTTCCCTCGAATGGTTTTTCATCACCAACCGGTTTAAACGCTCTCAAACTTCCATCAGACGGTGCTGTCAGAGTTACTATTGTTTCCTTACCATCACTTCGTTGACCAAGATCGTTCGTTTTCTTATCCTCGTAATCATACAACTCCACAAAGCTTAACAATCCAAAATCCAACGATTTTAAGAACAGATCCATTCCTTGTATCTTTAGTACATTTTCTTTGAATATATCAAGCATATCAAGTTCGTTTGTTGGAGCTTTTAAAGCTGCTATGTTATTCAATCTTGTGGCAATTTCGGCAAAGAAATCAGTTCCAGGAGTAGGATTTGAAATATATTCGATTAATTGTAAGAATTGTTCAACAAACAAATCAGATGGTTGCGGTTTAGATGAAAAGTCTTTAATACCTAATAATCCGTCTTTCAACGCAACTCTGTTTTCATACGCAAAAATCAATGGTTCCATAAGCATTCTAAATAACATCACGTCTCTAAAGTCCATGTACAATTTTTCTGGTGTGGAAATAGATTGACCGGTTAGCTGCGAGATTTGTTGAACAATTTTACTTTTGGCTGGTTCTTTAATTTCAACAATATAATCATGCCTATCAGAACGTTTTAACAAATTGTCAACACCTGTTCTGAATTGAATCATCTTTTCCATCAATGTTTTTCTGTCACCTGTGCCAAGTGAATCAATAAAGGCTATAAGACTATCCAACAATTCATCGTCTTCTTGTAACAGCTCTTTGAGAGTATTTTTTCTCAGGCTTTCAAGATTAGGCTCGAATTTCCTTGATTTTACAGAAGAAGTGTTAAACAAACCTGCCAAGTCGCTAATCATTTTAGAAAACTCTGGGTCCGTAAACAACGCAGCTGCATATGCGGGATCTTCAGGTTTTAGCGTACTTGTCTGACTAACTTCATTGACAAATCCGCTTCCTTGTGGTAAAAGAGAACATCCACTAAATAATTCGAAAATTGCAATGACAAAAACTGTTAGTAATAAGAACAAACCGTACTTTTTAACCGTAGCACCAAAACTTTTGGACATAGTAATCCCCTCCTCATATGTTAT
>CAZOAS010000280.1:0-2316 GCA_964577745.1 uncultured Fervidobacterium sp. | reverse complement strand
GCTCTGTATCCGTGCATTAAAATGCGGGGTTTTAGAGCCGAGAATTTCTATAATCCACAAAACGATGAGTTCTCTTTTTATACAACTCTCACAAAACAAACTCTACATCTTTTTCAAAAAGCTTTCTTATAGGTATCACAAGAGAATAACTGGCTAAAGCTGTTACTATTGCCAACGCTGTCGCGTATGACGGGTCCATTCTCCTGAAAGCCGTATCATACATGTAAATCAAGAATGTAGTTGTTCTATGCATTGGTCCGCCGCCTGTAATCAAATACGGTTCTGTGAACATAGTAAACGCTAGTGTAACTGTAAGCACTATCACGGTTATAAACGATGGATTAAGTAACGGAAATGTGATTCCCCAAAACATCGTCTTTTCATCTGCACCATCGATCTCTGCGGCTTCGTAAATCGATTGAGGTATTGAGAGCATACCCACGTATATTATCAATCCAAAGTAACCAATAAATTTCCACGTAATCATCAAACAAATCGAAAAAATTGCTAACTGTGGACTCCTGAACCATGGTATTGTGAATCCAAACAAACGATCTATCAGGCTGTTTACTGGTCCGTTGATGGAAAAGAGATTTGAAAACATAAGCGAATAACCAACACCAGATGAAACATTCGCAACTAAAAAACTGAGCATGATGAAAGTCTTTCCAAATTTCACCTTTGTCAAGGCCATTGCAAAGAATAATGATGCAAAGAGTACCATAGGTATTAGATATGCAAGAAAATTCAAAGTATTAAGGGCAATCTGAATAACTAAACTATCGGTGAATATTCTAAGAAAGTTACGTAAGAATACAAATTGTGGTTTTGAAAAAAAATTCCATTTTGTAAATGCCAGAACGACCATCCAAATGAAGGGATAACCCCAAAAAACTGCAGTATATGCTAAGTAAGGAAATATCACAGAATAGCCAAACGCTCTCTCTTTCTTTCCAAATTTCGAGTAATTTGACATAATTTCACATCCAACCTTTTCACCCCAGGAATTCAGAAGCAATTTAGAAACTTAGAACAGTAATTTGTTGATTTTCTTCACTGCCTTATCAAAATTATCAACTGGCTTATCTTTCAAATACATCAAACGTACTATTAATTGCGTAGTCACAGCTTGTTGAATGTCCATAGTCTTGTAAATAAATGCAGATAATCCAGCGTATGGAACAAATTTACAGTACGCTTTAAACAACTTGTCATCCATATACTTTTCAAATAACGGATTCGTAGTTAAATCTTCTCTTGCAATAGGCATCTTAGTTTTCTCTATCCACAACACATCATTTTGCGCACTAGAAAATACCCAAGAAATGAGTTCAAATGCTTCCTTTTTGTACTTTGATGTCGAATCGATAACTAATCCTTTAGAATCAGGGTAAGCTATAAGGAACGGGTGGTGCTGAGAACCAAATTTTCCGTAGAACTTTTGGAAAAGTCCCTTTTGCCCAGTTAACTTCCCATTGACCATAAAATGGATTATCAACAAACTCGACAGCAGTTTATTTTTTCAAGCATATCTACAGTGTCCCTTTGAATTTAGACAAAAATGTTACCCGTGATAAAATACCTTTAGTCTAATTTCACAGGAAGCTTATTACCATGGCTAATCCTCTTCCTTCTCAAAAAAGGTTCACGGTTCAACAAAAACTTGAAATCCTTGCTCAGGCTAAGTCTTCTATTCATTCTAAAGTTCATGTCTGTAAAAAGTTCGGTATCGCTCGTAAAACTTTTTGCAAATGGCAAAAACAATTAGCTCATCTTATTCCTTCTGATTCTTCTGAAGAATTAAAAAAACAAATCGCTTCTTTGTATAAACAAATCGTCGAACTCAAAGCTCAGCTCATTGAAAAAGATGCTAAAATCGATATACTCCATCACACACTCTCAAAAGACATGGGAACAGAAAAAGGAATAAAAACAATCAAACAAGCGATGGAAAAAGAAACCTTAACCAAATAACAATCCGAACAGACAATGGAACACAATTCGTATCGAATAAGAGAACCAGAAAAAAAACGGACACATAGAAAGATTCTTTAGACACTGAAAGAAGAACTGGTAAATCCGAACGTATATGAGAACGAGATAGAATTTGCGATATGGTTAAACAAGTACATAGAGTATTACAATAATCAAAGACCACACATGAGACAAAAAGGGCTAAGTGCGAAAGAATACAGACAAAAGATAGAACAAAGAGAAAAGCAAAGGTATATGTATTAAGATGAACGAAAGAACAAGGTTAAATGAGCAAAAATTTTTAAGGTAACACTTTTGTCTAATATCTGGGTGCCATTACAC
>CAZOAS010000279.1:0-2319 GCA_964577745.1 uncultured Fervidobacterium sp. | reverse complement strand
TTGAAAGTAGAAAAGCAGAAAAAATACCACTGTAAACAGGCGCTTCCAACCAAGAGAAGATTATCTTCTGAAACGTTCTTTTATTCGTTATCTTAGTACCATTTGCTCCACCAACACCGAGAATACTTCCCACAATAGAATGTGCAGCTGATATTGGTAATCCAATCAGCGAAAAAATCCAAATCGTAAAAGCTGATGAAGAAATCGATACCATCGCCGAAAAATCATCGATATGAATCAACTCACGTCCAACTGTGTAAATAGTTCTCCTACCGAGTAAAATGATCCCTATTGAAAGCGAGATTCCACTCAAAGTGAGCAAAAATATCACATTAAAACCTTTGTTGTACAATATACCAGTTATCTTTCCGGCGTTATTAGCCCCGAGTGAATAGGAACCGTACACTGTGAAAAACCACAACATAAATCGTAGTAATGTACTTCTAATCTGTATGTTTTTAATCTCTCTAAAAATTCTTGAGAAAAGTTTAAAAAAGACAAAACTGATAGCATAAGAAACAATCGGTGTTAGAAACCATCCAAAGGTAATCGAAAGCAATACCCTTGGATCAAGTTCTTTGGTGAGTATACCAACACCAACATTC
Source organism: uncultured Fervidobacterium sp. (assembly GCA_964577745.1). Taxonomy (GTDB): domain Bacteria; phylum Thermotogota; class Thermotogae; order Thermotogales; family Fervidobacteriaceae; genus Fervidobacterium. Next base: position 1,714 of record CAZOAS010000279.1, on the reverse strand, counting down.
GCACCGACGATAGCTTGGGTCATTGAAATCGGAAGCTTTCTCATAAGAAAAAGGAACGTGACAAACGATGCGGATAAATTAATTATTATAACTTCCGATATACTCAATTTAACCAAACTCGATGCGACCTTCATTCCAGGCAAACCACCGAGCATTGCTCCAAGAATCACCATTGAAGAGCAAACGATAAGCGCTTTCTTAACCTTGAAAATACCATTGGCAACTGTTGGACCAAGGATGTTCCCGGCATCGTTTCCGCCCATAATAATCCCCAACGTTATCGATGGTAAGATCAACAATAAGTCAGTTATTAAATTACCGTGTTGCACTGTCAACCTCACCCCTGAGAACCTTGGAAGAACTATCAGAAATTAAAAAACGTTTGGAAATTATATTATACACCAAATTATACACCAAAACACACAATTTACACAAATTTTCAAGAGAAATCGATAAAAAATAAACGAGAGGGTTCGAAGACCCTCTCGAATTTCACACGTAATTGGAGCAGGCGGTGGGACTCGAACCCACACCCTCCTCCTTACCAAGGAGGCGCTCCACCGCTTGAAGCTACGCCTGCACCATATCGGTACGTTATATTTTACAAAAAATCGTAAAAACTGTCAAGACATTTGTTTGTAGAGTACAGTTTGCTTACTCTTCCTCTTCGTCTTCCTCGTCGATATCAACGAAGAAATCTTCATCTCCCATCATGTCTTCCCATACTTTAACAACTTCGTTGAATTCTTCCTCATCTTGTATAGAATCAAGGAAAACATTGCCTTCTTCATCTTCCGATTTTACAAATAGGAATGTGTCGCCAAATTCGGAAATCTCATCGTTTTCAACAAATATCTCTTCACACACCCAGTAAACTTTACCTTTGTTTTCAACTTCGCCAAGTAAAACAAAGTGATGCTCATTACCCTCTTCATCCATAAGTGTAAATGCATCGATGTGATCGTGATCATGTTCATGGTCGTGTTCATGATGATGATGGTGGTGATGTTCGTGTTCGTGATCGTGTTCAAACATAGTATCTCTCCTTCCTTGAGAAAAATATACGTATATATCATACCACAAAATCAACGAACTTGTTTAAGAAATAGTTAACATTGAATTGTAAATGTGTTTATTTTTACTTTGTGAGGCATCTTTTTAAAATTCCGTGTTAAAATAAAAATGAACACCAAAATTTAAGGGAGGGTATTAAGATGTGGAGAAAGTTTTTTGTATTCGTCTTTACTTCGTTGCTCTTCGTCAGCATGTTCTCGGCAAGTGCTGATGAACTTAACAAACTTTTTTACGAGGCACGCAGGGATTACGATGCCGAGAAGTTGCTCAAGGTGATTAAGGAGATAGAAGGCACGGCAGATTACACCAAAAACAGTAGACTGCTGACGATACTTGCCGACTGTTATCTGGAATATGCAGCCTGGGGAGTGGCAGATAAAGATAAAGAGAAGACACTCGAAAAAGCAAGAGCAAACGCCGAAGCGGCAATAAAGTTGGATTCCAAAAACGGTAGAGCGTATTACATAGCTGGTGCTGCCATCGGAAGATTGGCTCAGTACAAGGGAATCGTGCAAAGCTTATTCATGCTTGGTGATTTCGATAAGTACATCGATACGGCGATAAAATTACTTGATGAAAACGATGAAGAAGGCAGACTTTATAAATCATTTGCACTTATAGCATCGGGAATGAGATTCAG
>CAZOAS010000278.1:0-2319 GCA_964577745.1 uncultured Fervidobacterium sp. | reverse complement strand
TCGGGACATTTGTGGCCACCATGCTTCTCGTTGGTGGCCTTTCTTTAAATGATTCGGTGAGCTTTTATCTTAATCAGAAGATATCGAAAAATTTCGGAAAAATAGATTTGGTCATCAGAGATAAGGCAGATACGATATTTCTACCTAAAGCCATAAACACTGAAAAAGTCGAACAAGCTTTGAAAGACTTCAGTGAAGTAAAGGATTTTACTCCGGTGAAACTGGCACAGATTACAGCACGTATCAATGGGAAATACGTAAACTTGTATGCAGTCGCTATAACAAAGGATTTAGAAAACTATATAGGTCGGAAAATTAAGGGAATAACTATAAGCAGTGATACCGCAAAGACATTTAAAATGGAAATTGGTCAGGAAATTGAGATTATAACAGGTAAAGGAACATACAAAGTAAACATTCAAGCATTTGGAGATAGTGAACTTAACTTCCGTGGCGAAACGTCCTCTTCAAATGGAACTATATTCTTACCTGAAACTTTATTTGAACAGTACGGAGTTTACACTTTAAAAGAACCTAACGCGTATTTTGTGACACTTAATATTCCAATCGAATCACATAGAGATTTCGCTGACAAGCTACAAAAATACGAAGGTTCAATCCGTGTTAACGCCGTTAAACACAGACTATACACATCGCCGCTGAATAAGATCATAGGATACTTGTTCATCGGATTTTCAGGATTTTCGGTAATTTCAAGTTTCCTATTCATTGCATCATTTTTTGGAATACTCACAGAAGAACGGAAAACCTCACTTGGTGTACTGAGGGCGATTGGTTACTCAAGAGGAAGCATGTTTATTATACTTTTCTTGGAAGGATTCATATATCTAATAATATCCGAAATCGTTGGTGCTATCGCAGGAATAGGATTTGGAAGATATTTACTCAGTAGGATAAACTCATTCAGAAGAGAAGATGACTTATTTGCGTTTGTTCAAGATAAAATACCGTTCCACGTGACATATTCAAGTATAGTGTACGCAATTCTTATCGCAGCGTTTGTACCAATTATGATACTAACGTACAAGAGTATTGAATTTTCGAACGTATCACCTTCTGTTCTTTACACAGATCGTGATACTCAGGAATCACAAAAGAAAAAGAAGTCGTTTAAAAGATTTCTTTTAGGCTTTTTGATTTCTTTACTTTTAATTTCCTTGTACAGATTGTCTTATAAATACTTTCTTATCGGTCTTCTCTGTATCATTCCATTACTTTACAGAAAAAACATAGTTTTACTTTCGTACGGTGTCTCTATACTGTTGAGTATCATACCTATACTTTCAACAGGTACAGCTAAAGACATGCTCATACGTGCGGCATTTTCACTCACTGGGAGTATTTACTTTGTCTTCGGGTTCTTACCATATATTAAAAAGTTCTTTGAAAGATTCAAAAGCATACCAACTATACTTGCCATATCTTACATCGAAAAATACAAAAACCGTAACTTCGCAATGTTCATAGTTTATTCGGTAACATTGATTCTCATTCTTGTAAGTGCGATAATTCCAACAAGTATCTCAAGATACATAGAGTCGAAAAAAGAAGAAGGAGCGTTTGGATATAACTTTATAATCATCGAAAATCCAATAAAGACATTCTTTGGTTCATACAAATATCTCAACGATGAAGAATTCAAGAAAAAATTCGAAGCCCTGGTACCAGTACAATTTGTTGAAGGTAGATTCCCAGATGAAAAAGAGAAACACTCGTTTATCGTGTCAGATGAACGAGTTTTTGAAAATCTAATTCTTCCCTCGGAAAAATTGATGAAAGAACTAAAATCTATAAAACCTTCAGAAATTCCGGATAAGTCTTTGTACATATCTCAAACGATAACAAATGCAAAAAAAGGTGATAAATTGTTAATCACTCTCAAAGGAGTATTACCTGGAATATCACCGAAGATAACGGAAGAATTCACTATAAAAGGACTCTACGATCCAGTCGAAGCTCTGTTACCTATGGATGGTATTATCATATGGAGAAACAAAAAAATATTTGGTTCGATAAGTGGTTACGTTGGTGTTGTAAAAGATAAAACCTTAGCACTCGAAGCCCAAGAGTTTGTTACAAGAAAATTCGATGGGGCATTTTATATCACAGGTGAGATAGAGAAATTGTACACCTCAATTGACAATCTTGTCACATTGTCACTCCAGTTGTTCTATCTCGGATTTTTCGCAGGTTTTGCCGGTTTAGCGATAATAACTTTCAGAAACGTTTACGTTAGGAAAAAACATATAGGAATGTTAAGAGCTATAGGTTCAAGTAACAACGTGATATTTAGAATGT
>CAZOAS010000277.1:0-2321 GCA_964577745.1 uncultured Fervidobacterium sp. | reverse complement strand
CGATTCTCCTTCTCTTTCTTAAATCCATCCATCTTTCCCTTGTTGATTGACTTGGCGAATTTACAGGTATTCTGCAAAGATTTGAACGCATCAAAATTTTGTAATTTCCGTTAGCATCGTAGTAACCGATCTCACCAAGGTAATGTGCACCCGGCATAGGGATGTTGAGATAATAGTTCTTCAAGTTGAACGGATCAATAATAATTTCGAAAGTTCTATGAGCGTTTGTACCATCGAATTCAATGTAAGTAACATCGTAAACTCTTAAAACAACCTTTCTGATCTCTTGAGACCTTAAGAGCGCTTTGTTCTCTTCGCTGAAATCCCAATAAAAATGTATCCAGTGAGGATTCACTGGCATGGCAACAAGTTTGTCTTTTAAATATGTGTCAGGTAATGTAACATCCTCTTTTATAGGTTCTGAAGGTTGCGATACCTCAACAGATGGTTTCACTTGGGAAGAGGATGTAGGAAGTGTTTGTTCACCGACAACTGTGAGTTTTGCTCTTTCAAGGAATCTTTCGATCATCTTTCTAACATCCGATTTTCCCATCTGCTTTTTAACAGTCAGTCCGAGTTCCTTAGCCTTGGATTTCAACTCCTGTATAGTTCTATCCTCTTTTAACCAGTCTTCCAGTTCTCTCCACATGGACATAGGCTCACCCCCATGGTTTTGCGAGTTTTTCTGATGTTTGATTAGCTGGTCAAAAGTATGTTTTTTATGTTGAATAATGACATTTGATTTTTTAGCAAGCATCGTCAAGTATCTTTTCGACAACATGTTGTAACATTTTATAACGTTTTGGTCAGCTTTCATCAAATTAAATTATACTCCGTCGTACTAAGTTGTAAAATATTGTAAGGTGATGAAAGTGTATTATAATTTGCTATATTTTTCTTTGATTTCTAATAATTGCTATTATTGTAATAATTACAATTTTTGTAATTGAAGTTAAAAATAGAATTTTGATTGTTAATGAATTTTCAAAAATGCTTTTGAAAACAGAATCGGTATCGTTAATGTATGGTTCGAAAAACTTTTTCGATTGGAAAATTCAGTAAGAAAATATATTCTTGGGTTTTAGGTTGTTTGATTTTGCTGTTCCAGAAAGATTAATTTGAAATATCCAAAGATCCATTCCAAGTGCTTTTTTGAATTCGACTCTTGTGTACGAGCTGTTATAACTTTCAAAGAGTTCGTTCAGTATATCATCGAAATCTTTCTTGAAAGCGTTGTAATCGTAAATTAGTGTTGAGCTTCCTTTTTGGAGAGCTTCTAAAACGGCATTGTACAAGCATGCTTTATTGAAGCCCAGTTTATACCCGTAAAGTTTTTCTATATTTTCGTAAGCTTTTACATCTTTGTTGTTTACTACAAGTTTGTAGAGTGTATCAAAATAATGTTCGGTAGCCAATGGTTGTGGAAGTGGAGTTTCTGCTCTATGACTCTTTGATAAATCATTGTACGAAGCAAGTAAGTATTGGTTTCCAGAATATTCTGTATCATTCCATGTTACATCTACAAAATACCATTTTCCGTCTATTTTGACAGCGTTCCAAGCATGTCTGCCAGAATAAGCTGAGTTCTTAGCTGTTCCAGTCACAAATTTCACTTCTAACCCAGCCACTTTGGCGATGCGATAAAAGAGCATAGCGTATCCGTTGCACACTGAGAGTCTGTCAACAATGGCTTCGTATGAAGTTGAACGTTTGTAAGAATAGTCGTAATCAACCCAAGATTTGATCCATTCGTTTATCGCCCAGACTTTTTCTATATCGTTTTGTGCTCCTTTGAGTATTTCCGGTAATTTTTTTGAGATGAAATTTTGAACGAAATTGTATTGTTGGTCAGGTTCACTGAATTCTGATGAAATGGTGATATCTGTACATAAATTTCTTGCACCAATGTTTCCGCTTATGGAATATGATTTTAGCTCAACTCTCATGTCTCCATCTTTCCAAAGATATTGACTAAAGTAATTGCTGATGGTATAGAAGTTCAAAGATGGTTGTTTGAATATGAATTTTGTTGTCTTTTCTCGTTTCAAGACATCTTCTTTGTACATGTTGAGTAATTTTTCCGTTGATATTTTTGATTCATTGATAACAATCTCACTTGCAAAGACTTGGAATAAGCCAGAAAAAATTGTTAGTAATATAAAGATATATAAGAGTTGTTTTTCTCTCATTAAACTGTAAGCCTCCTTTTTAATTATTTTTAATTGAATGTTATTTGAGTTATAGAAATTCTCGGCTCTAAAACCCAGCATTTTAATGCACGGATACAGAGCCGTTTTTGTTAATTAAGCTTTGTATGGTAT
>CAZOAS010000276.1:0-2325 GCA_964577745.1 uncultured Fervidobacterium sp. | reverse complement strand
TCTATTTGTCTAGTGATAGAAAAACAATTTATATAAAACCAATATTTAGGTTTATAGCGGGAAATAACGAAGTTTACATGAAGGGGTTAAAACCGGGATTAACATATAAAATCGTGATTTCTCCTTATATTCGTTTTGATGATAACTCCACGCTTGGTATAGAGAAAGTGTTTAGGTTCCAAACAAAGAATTTGGATTACGGTATTTATTGGTTTTCACCTGATGGTAAAGCGGAGAAGTTTGTTCCAGGAAGAGCTAATGCTTACTTCAATCCATCAAAACCATCTGTAATTTACCTGCACGGATGGGAAAAGGATACTACAATTAGAGATTATTTCAGAGAGGATCCGTACTTTCTAATAACTAAAACAATTAAGAATGTAAATACAGGTCAATTTTGGACAAATAAAAATTACAACATAGGAGTGTTTTACTGGAACCAGTTTGCTGATGAAGGGGAAGTTAAAGATGCTGAAGCCAAAATTTGGACTTATGCAGGTCCGAAAGGTATGCGATATCGATTAAGTAACGGGAATTATGTTAACTTGAATGTTTCTAAATCTGTCAGTGATTTAGCTTTCGAATGCTTTTCTCAAAACTTCAGAAGTTACTCAGGAAGTGAAATTCGTATTGCAGGACATTCTCTTGGTAATCAACTTGCTACAGTATTGACTTGGAAGATTCACAAGGCAATAGAAAGTGGCACACTACCATCCAGTGTTATGCCAAAAAGACTTGTGTTGCTTGATCCATTTTGGAGTAAAGGCGAAAAAAGTTATCTTGGTAATAAGTGGACTGGAGAAGTTGCACGGCAATACGTGAAAGAGTTAATCTCCACAAGAAGAATTGCAGTTGAGATGTATAAAAGCAGTATGATAGGTGGAATACTCGTTGGAGATGAAAATGAAGAGATGAAAGGCATGGTAGCATTTTATCGTTTGTGGGCTGATTTTATACCCACAACAGACCAAGCTGAACAGCATGGTTATGCTGTTTCATGGTACTTCTGGTCAATGGCTGGGGCAGTAAATGGTGACACATATAAATTTGGGGCAGCAGTTGATAGCAACACTATTAAATCAATGATGAACTGGGATTGGGCAAATAATAGACCAGTTTCTTCAAGTTCACGAAGAATGTGGTATACAGAAGGTCGGGGAAACACAACACCTACGCCTCTGGATGATTATTTCAAAGTTAAAAGTGGAGTTAGTACGTGGAGTGAAGATGACGTAGTTAGTAGATAATCAAGAATAAAACCCCGAATGTTCGTTCGGGGTTTTATTTTTACACTTATCGATTCGAAACCAAATTCATCTTTTCAACCTCGTCATCTTCCTTAAGGAACCTTACACCGAGGTACACTATCCATGTGTCTATGTAATCTAAAAAGAATTCAACGATTGTAGTTGTAATGAATATTTGGAAGTATGTTTTTAAATCCACCAAACCAAGGAATGCTATAGTTACGAAGATGAGATTATCGGCAATTTGTCCAAGCTTAGTTGCAACGTTGTTTCTCATCCAAAGTTTTGTTCTCTTTTTCAAAGTATCATGGATCCAAACTGCTAAGTATCCTGAGAGAATGAAAGCCGTCCAACTTGCCACTGCAATTCTCGGTGTTACTGCAAAAACTTGGGAAAGATAACTCTGTGCGAAGTCGTTTTGCGATGGTACGTAACTTGTGTACACTAAGCCAAGCATTATAAACAAAAATTGAGCAAAAAATCCAACCCATACAGCTTTTCTACCTTCTGATTGACCGTAAACTTCCGTCAAAATTGAATAAATAACGAACGCCATGCCCATACTCATGTTTGCTGCTGTTACTTCCATACCAAAAAGGTTAAATAACTTAGCCACACCCAAGTTTGAGGCGATAATCAACGTTGATAAAACAACGTATGCACCTTCTTTTTTCATAAAGCGCAATGCGAGGAGCACTGCAATACCCGATAATAGATACTCTAAGGAAAGCACAAATACGTTGAACATCACCATACCTCCTGACTTATAATCCTATTTTTATTGTAAACTCCTCAGAGCTTCACTAAGTGTATCGTAGATTCTCAAAATCTTTTCCATTCCCGTTATTTGAAACAATCTTCTTATATTCGAGTTTGGAGAAAGCAAAGCAAGTTCTCCACCAGATAGCAAAATTCGTTTGTAAAGACTTATCAGTATTCCAAGTGCGTGACTATCTATACTGTCTAAATTTGTCATATCTAATAATATTTTGTTGTCCCCAAAATTCAAAAATTCACTTAAAATCCATTCTTTTAAGTTGACTGAATTCTGATTATTAAGTTCGTCAACTAGCTTTAT
>CAZOAS010000275.1:0-2334 GCA_964577745.1 uncultured Fervidobacterium sp. | reverse complement strand
GTAAATCCAGATTCACCTGTCTACTCAATGGTTAATGAGATATCAAGAGAGGATGTTATTCAAATCGAAGGTATCGTTAGAAAAAGACCACAAGAAGCGATGACACCTGAACCAACAGGTGAGATAGAAGTCGTTGCAAATAGTCTGAAAATTTTATCAAAATCCGCACTACCACCATTCTATCCCGGCGATGATGTTTCAGAAGAAATGAGATTGAAATACAGATACCTTGATATAAGAAACCAAAAGATGATGAATAATCTAATAATTAGACACAAACTTGCTTTAAGTACCAGAGAATACCTTTCAAATCAGGGATTTCTCGAAATTGAAACACCTTATTTGACAAAGAGTACACCAGAAGGTGCAAGGGATTTTCTTGTACCATCGAGACTTAAAAAAGGGAACTTTTACGCTCTCCCGCAAAGTCCACAACTTTTCAAACAGATACTTATGATCTCAGGAATAGACAAATACTTCCAAATCGTAAGATGCTTTAGAGACGAAGATTTGAGAGCAGATAGACAACCTGAGTTTACACAAATTGATATTGAAATGTCTTTTGTGCATATGGAGGATGTTATAAACCTTGCTGAAAATTTGATAAGATACATATACGCATCTATAGGTATTCAACTACCTGAAAAATTCGACAGGATAAGCTTCGAAGAAGCTATGGAAAAATATGGTTCCGATAAACCAGATAGAAGGTATGGAATGGAAATGGTTGATCTCACAGATACATTCAAGAAATCTGAGTTCAAAATAGTCAAAGACGTGTTAGAAAAAAGCGGTAGTGTAAAAGGTTTCAAAGCTTCGATACCGATGAGCAGAAAGATTGCAGATGAATACTCAGAATTTGTCAAAACATTTGGGCTTGGCGGAATTTTGTGGTTCAGAATAGAAAATGGTCAACTTTCTTCAACAACTTTGAAATACTTGGAAAATGAATACAGAGAAATCGCAAGTAAATACAACTTATCCGAAGGAGACGTGTTTATCTTAGCTGCACATGACGATAGAGAAAGGTTAAACGAAGCTCTTGGTGCGCTTAGATTAAAGATAGGCAAGCAGCACGTCAAGGTTAGTGGATTCGATGCACTATGGGTTATAGACTTTCCATTCCTTGAATGGAACGAAGAAGAGCAAAGGTACGTTGCAAGACATCATCCATTCACAATGCCATACTTAGAAGACCTTGAAAACGGTGTCGAACTATCAAAGGTTAGAGCCCATGCATATGACATGGTAATAAACGGTTTCGAAGTCGGTGGAGGAAGTATAAGGATACACAACAGAGAAATACAAGAGAAAGTTTTTGATATAATTGGTTTGACAAAAGAAGAGGCAAAGGAAAAGTTCGGATTCTTCCTTGAGGCTTTACAGTACGGAGTACCGCCACACGGTGGTATAGCGTTTGGTTTAGACAGATTAACAGCGATAGCAACTGGTGTCGATAACATTAGAGAAGTTATAGCATTCCCAAAAACATCAAGTGGCACATGTCCATTGACAAATGCACCTTCAACAGTTACACAATTCCAACTTGACGAATTAGGAATAAGTCTTAAACAATAATGAATTCAAGAATCACCTGAATACATCTAAATCCTTGGAGGTGAACTCATGGCTATTAAATTTGATAAAAAAGAAGTTTCTGGTAAATTGGTGATTTCTATTCACGGAGAAATTGATGCTTATCATTCTGGGGAAGTTAAAAAATTCCTCAAGGATGCAATTACAGAGACAACATTGAATAAGATAGTTCTTGACATGTCCGAAGTTAACTATATAGACAGTGCAGGACTTGGAAGTTTAGTTGCACTGTACAAAGACGCAAGAATGGCTGAGAAAGAACTTGTTCTTGCTGCTTTGAAACAAACAGTAATGAGAATTTTTGAAATGACAAGGCTTGATAGAGTGTTTAAGATAGTTTCTACTGTAGAGGAGGCTTAATAAATTGCACTGTAAGATAGCAATAGACGGACCAGCCGGTTCCGGAAAAACTACTATTGCAAAATTAATTGCACAGAAGTTAAAAATCGATTATCTTGACACAGGTGCAATGTACCGAATTATAGGACTCTATCTGCATAATTTAGGAGTTGATCCAAAAGAGAAGGATATTGGTAAATTCTTAAAAGACATAACTATAAGTTACCACGATGGAAATTATTATATGAACGGTAAAAAAATCGGAGATGAAATAAGAACACCAGAAGCTGGAATGTACGCATCTATATACGCAGCAAATCCGGAAGTAAGGAAGTATCTTACCAAAATGCAACAGGAAATATGCAAAGAAAGAAGCATAGTAGCTGAGGGTAGAGACAT
>CAZOAS010000274.1:0-2340 GCA_964577745.1 uncultured Fervidobacterium sp. | reverse complement strand
TAAGAGACGAAATCGTTGAGTTTTTCAACGAGAACAGTAAAGAACTTATTTATTACGACAGAGGAGATAATTACGATTGGTTACTCATTGATGCGGGTGATATAGTGGTTCACATATTCACCAAGAGTGCACGTGAATTTTACGATATCGAACATCTTTGGCTTGATGCCGAAAGGGTAGTGTTTTAACGATGATACTAAAAAATGCACTCGTGCTCATCGAAAATGAGCTAAGAAGTGTTGATATAAAGGTCAAGAATGGAGTAATTTCCGAAATAGGAAATGTTTTATCTTTAGAGCGGCAAGAAGATGTAATCGATTTATCTGGTAAGATTATAATTCCGGGCTTTGTGAATACGCACGCACATGTTGGTATGTCTCTATTCAGAGGTTTTGCCGAAGATTTACCTTTCAACGAGTGGCTTTTTAATCGGATACTACCTGCCGAAGAGAGACTGACACCTGAGGCTGTTTATTACGGAAGTTTAGTAAGTATGATGGAAATGGCTTCACATGGCATTGTTGCTTTCTGTGATATGTACTTTTATGAAGATGTTGTCGCACAAGCGGTTGCCGATTTTGGTATGAAAGCACTTTTGACACGTGGACTTGTTGATGACAATGGTGAAGATAACGGAAGATTAGAAGAGAATCTTAAGTTATACGAAAAATGGCATAGTTACGATGGACGAATTTATATTGGTCTTGGACCACATGCACCATACTCTTGTTCGAAAGGGTATCTTTTAAAGATTGTCGAAGTTGCGAAAGCAAATGATATGATAGTTACAATGCACTTTTTCGAAAACAGCTGGGAGTATGATAGATATTCTCCAGAAGAGATAATGAAATTAGGATTCGATAAGATACATTTCATACCTGTGCATTGCACACATTTGAATTCGGAAAATTTAGATGTACTTACAGGAACATATCCATCGATTAACACCGTAAGTAATATGAAACTTGGAAATGGTATTCCACCGATAACAGAGATGATAAAACGTGGTTTTAAGATAACGATAGGTACCGACGGACCAGCGAGTAACAATTCACAGAATATACTCTTTGATTTGAGAACCTCGATACTTTCTCAAAAGATGAGTAATCCAGAGAATTTTGATGTACTTACCGCATTCAGAAGTGTAACTGTCAATGGTTACGAAGCACTAAGGTTAAGAGGTGGTAAGATTGAAATTGGATCTCCCGCTGACTTCGTGGTATTAAATCAAAATCATGTGCAATTACAACCGCTGGATAATTTCCTCAAAAATCTGATCCATTCGTATACCGATAGTGTTTACGCAACTATGGTGAATGGAAAATTCATTTACATTGACGGTAAATATCCAACGATAGATACTCAGGAGGTGCTTGAAAAATTTACGATTTTCTCGAGGAAGGTTACAGGTACAGAAAGTTAAGCGCTGAACTGAAGAAAAAATACGGTGAACGCGTTCAACGGTTACCTATAAACGCTGGTTTCACATGTCCAAATAGATTGAATGGAAAACCCGGATGTCTGTTTTGCGATGAGACAGGAAGCGGTTTTACAACATTTGCAAACAAAGACATTAAAGAACAAATTAAACTCATGAAAGAGCGATACCAAAAAAAGGGCATAAAAAAATTCATAGCGTATTTTCAAAATTACACAAACACATTTGCACCGTTAGAAGTTTTAAGACAAATATACACACAAGCTATAGAAGAAGACATCGTGCAAATTGATATAGCAACAAGACCGGATTGCATAGATAGAAAAGTGCTTGATTTACTAAAAGAAATAAGCGAGACGTACAATATCTCGATATCACTTGATATAGGTTTACAAAGTGCGAACTACCACACACTTGTAAAAGTAAACAGAGGACATACCTTAGCTGAGTACATTTATGCAGTAAATCTAATTAAGGAGTACGGTTTTGAAGTTGTTTCTCATGTAATTCTCAATCTTCCCGGAGATAACTTGCTCGATGTAATTGAAAGTGCAAAAATACTCTCTGTATTAAAAGTTGATGGTGTGAAGATGCATTCACTTTACGTTGTAGAAGGAACGATATTTGGTGAAATGTACAAAGCTGGTAAGTTACAAGTTGGAACGCTTGAAAGTTATGTGGAACGTGCAGTTACATTTCTTGAACATCTTTCACCAAAAATTGTTATTCACAGACTTGTCGCTGATCCTCCGTTGCAAGGAACTTTGTTTGGTAACTGGGGAAAGAGTAAAAATGAGATAGTAAAGATGATAGAGGATAAACTAATGATAAAAGACGCTTATCAAGGAAAGAAAGCAAAGTTTGTATGAAAAAAAGACCGCCGATTTTAATCGGCGGTCTTT
>CAZOAS010000273.1:0-2351 GCA_964577745.1 uncultured Fervidobacterium sp. | reverse complement strand
GAAACTTTACAAGGAATGATAAAAAACGATATGACTTAGCCAAAAAGTCAATATCTAACATTGTTTTTGTTATGGTATAATTTCGGTGTACGGTAAACAGCGAATGGTTATGTTAACAGTCAACTGATAACTGTTCACTGTTCACCGCTCACAGTTCATTGTAAAGGATGTGAGAGTGTGGTAAAGTTCATAATCTTACTAATACTTTTGATAGGTACATTGGATGCTTTGATTATCTATATTGTCTTCAGAAACATTTCTGAAAAGCGTAAAGAAGTGTATAGATTATTTGAATTACATGGCTTTAGAATGATTTCTAAGGAAGATGTGTTATGGAAAAAGTTGAGTAAAGCTTCTCAGACCATGCTTAATATAAGAATGACATTGCCAAATTTCAATTTTTTCGTTGAAGTGGCGGAAGGAGTATGTTTTTTTGAAATAGTCGTTTCCTCGCGTTATAATTCTTGGACGTATTATGGTTTAATCGAAAATGTTAAAGGTAAGGTTGGAAATTTGGGAAATTTCAGTATTCGGAAAAGAAATCCAGTTTCCAGATTGTTTTCCAGAACAGATGATACATTTTACAGAGATTTCAAAGTTACACCGGAAGGTTTTATAGATAGGCTTTCTAATTCTGTTATTTTAAAAGATTTTATTAAAACTTATGGAGAAATTAATATCGCAAAGAACGAAGAATATTTTGTCATTTATCAAGTTTTTCAAAAGAAACTGAAAACAAACGATTTGGTTCATAAAGCTCAAGAACTTTTGGAAAAGAGAGAAAATATCTTAAGATTACTGGGCGTTGATGATTTTTGATTTTAAAATAAAAAAACGTCGGGAGATTATTCCCGACGTTTTTTGTTTTCTCAGATTATTTTTGTAATAAATCGTACAGTTTCTCTTAGTATTCTATCTTTTATATTTTCTATCTCTTCTTCGTTTGGAAGGTATCCTATAGCTTTTACGATGTTCAATGCTAAATCCTCATAGTTATCCCATTCACCTTCAAAGAAGTTATCCAGTGGTTCTTCTGTCAGTTTCAACAATTTCCTTGAGAATTCAAAGTGTAAATCTTCGATTTCTGGATATACTTCTTCGATGAAATGGTCGATGTTTTGCTCTCCAGAGAGTATGTATTGGTATAGTCTAAGAAGTGTTGTCGTGCAAACCAATGGTAAACCTGTGCCAAGTAATCCTACAGTTAGTATTGTTGCATTTTTCTCCATTATTATAGGATTTGTGCCAGCTATGTACATACCTGCAAAGATGTATGGAAAATGCTTTGATATTGGATTTGGGTTATCGTACGGTGTAATGACAAGGTTTGTCAGTCGAGCGAATTTATCGATTAAGATATTTCCATCGTCATCAGTGGATTCGAATATAACGTTAAGTTCATCTTGGAACGGAAATTCGACCTTTTCAAGTATACTCTCTGACTTTTTTAATTCGTTTATATATTCGCTTTCAAAATCTTTCTTACCAACGAAAAATTGTATCCTTTCGAAATTTTCAGGGAACTCTTCTTGTACTTGTTCAAATGTCTTATAGGCTTCTTCGTACAGTCCAAGTCGTCTTTGTAATATACCAAGTTCGTTGAGAATTTCCGGTGTTTTAATTTCTTTTGCTAAATCATATAATATTTTGTAAGCTTCAAGATGTTTACCGAGTTTTGTGAGTGTGTAAGCAAGGTTGTACGATATTTCGGCTTTCTTTCCGACGTTTAATCCCATTCTAAAGATTTCTTCCGCTTTATCGAATTGTTGTCTTAAATTGTAAAGCACTCCTAAACGCAAGTAAGCTTCAGGCATCGGTTCGATTTCAAGTCCTTCTTTCGTTGTGAATTGGTGGAGATTGTCTTTGAGAATTATTGATTTGTAGACAACCTCCGCATCGTCAAGTTGATTTAACTCCATGTATATATCACCAATTTTTAAAAGCGGAAGCAAGAAGTTTGGATCAACCTCGTAGGCTTTTTTATACGCTTCAAGAGCATCTTCGTAATCCTTTTCGGCAAAAAGCACATTACCAAGCTCATAGTAAGCAAGTGAAAAGTCAGGGTTTAACGTGAGAGATTGCTTAAATTCTATCTCCGCAAGTTCGTAATTGCCAAGTTTCGATTGTAAAAGTGCGTTGTAAAAGTGGTATCTGTAATCGTAATGCAACTCTTTTATCTTCTTTAATAATTCCTCAGCCGAGGAATAATCCTTTTCGTTGAGAAGAATTTTGAATTTTTCATAGTAAAAGTACACAAGATAGGACAACCAGTATTCGCTCTTTTCAACTTTGTACTGTTCTTCAAGCCCTCTGAGGATAACATCGATAGGTATATTGTCTTGATCGGTAAT
>CAZOAS010000272.1:0-2359 GCA_964577745.1 uncultured Fervidobacterium sp. | reverse complement strand
TGTCAGAATATTGTGAGTTTGTAATGGTGTGTCCAGAGGTTGAAATAGGTTTGCCCATACCAAGAGAGCCTATTGATGTATTTTTCATTGATAATGAATACCGTTTAATGAACAAATCTCAAAGCATCGATTTGACTGAAAAGATGAATGTTTTTTCTGAAAACTTTGCCGAACAAATTTCTAGTCTTCAAATCGATGGAATGATTCTTAAGTCTAAATCTCCATCTTGTGGTTTAAATGATGCAAAACTTTACGGACCAAACGGTAGAGTTATGGCTAAAACGGCGGGATTGTTTGCAAAAAGTATGGTTGAGAAATTTCCAAATCTAATGGTCGAAAGTGAAATGAGGTTAACAAACACTAAAATTAGGCTTGAGTTTTTGACTTTTATTTTCGTACACTCAGATTTTAGAAACGTTAAGACAAAGAAAGAGCTTATTGATTTTCACTCAAGAAATAAATTTCTTTTGCTTACTAAGAATGAAAAATTGATGAGAGAATTAGGAAAACTGGTCGCCAAAAAGGGATTTGACGACCAGTTGATGGAAAATTATAGAATTATTTTGGTGAAAGCTTTAAAAACTCCATTTAAGTCTTCGAAGGTTATTAATACATTGTTGCATATGTACGGGTTCTTCAAAGATAAGTTATCAGAGAAAGAGAAAGCTTATTTTATGGATTTGATTGAGGATTATAAGAACGGAATTGTTGCTTTACAAACGTTAAATGCGTTAATAAAGTCATGGGCTTTGAGATATAACGTAGATTATATACTTACACAAACGTTTTTAGAGCCGTATCCAAAAGAATTAGAAAAAATTGAAAGTTAGTAATTATTCCAGACGAATCTAATAATTTCATCTTGATAAGCCATTGCCGTGTAAGTTGGTGCTACAAAGTTGTTTAACATTATGCAAAATGCAAGTTTTCTACCAGTTCTTGTAATCATTATACCAGCCACGTTGGATACTCTTTGCAACGTACCTGTTTTACCATAAAGGGTTATATCTTTTAGTCTGTTTTGCAATGTTCCGTCTTTTCCAGCAACCGAGAGAGTGGAGATAAAACCTTCTAATCCTCCGTAGTTCTTGTAAGCGTACGCTAAGGTTGTAGCTACCATGTACGGTGTTGTTATGTTGTAAGTCGATAGTCCACAACCATCATTTAGCCTGAATGGATAAAAGTCTCCAAACAACTTTTTATAAAAGTCATTCACTACTTTTATAGAGTTGCTAATGCTACCAAGATTGTAAACGCGTAATCCAAGTGTTCTAAGTATTTGTTCTGCGTAGGAATTGCTACTTAGTTTGTTACTTATTTCTATCAATGTCTTTAGTGGGGGAGATTTGATAACTATGAATTCACGGTAACTTGCCGGAAGTTTTCCGACTTTGGCGCTACCGGTGACTTTTATTCCGTAACTTTGTAATATTTTTATCACCTGAGAGCCGTAATGTAAAGCAACAGCATTTTTGCTCTTTGGATCGAATGAATTAACGTATTCTCTCAGTATCAGTGCATCAACACTTGGATTTTTGTAATCCCATTCCCAACCTACTCCCCATCTTTCATCGGAAAAAAATGAGTTGTCTATGATTATATCGCCTTGTATTTCTTTTACTCCTTCTGTTACAAATTTCCTCAGGTTGTTTTTTAGTATGTCTACACTCATCGATGGGTCGCCGTTTCCTTTTATTACTACATCGCCTTTAAGTATCGGAGAAATAACACCAATTGGTACGTATACAGTCGTGGTGTACCTAAAGTCAGGTCCAAGGATATCCCACGCCGCTAAGGTTGTGAATATTTTTGTTAGTGAAGCTGGAATGAATAGATTGTGTTCGTTTTGTTTATAAATTATCGTTCCGTCTTCTACATCCTGAAAGTAAACTCCTACAAAACAGCCTTGAGGTGCTTTTGAATTTACGAGCTCCTGTAAATCTTGAGAAAATAAGGTGATAGAAAATACAAGAAGAAAAAATAATGTTAACTTAATCAACGATGGCTTGAACGCTTTGAACACCAACTACTCTCCCTCCTATGTCTACGTATAGAATCTCATCTGTGACTTTCATAACTGTTCCTTCCACTACTTCTCCATCATTCGTTATTTTTATCTTATCCCCTTCGATAGGTGTAAGATATTTTTTCCAAAGTTTTGTGATGTTCTCTGTTTCGTTTCTATAACTTACCAACAGATTCCACGCATGTTTGTTTATCTCGTCTAAAAGATATGTAATTTTTACTTTCTTTTTTACTATATCTTTTAAGGCAATGGCGATGTCTTTTAATTCCGGTGGTATGTCGTTGTTGACGTTAATTCCAATGCCTACAACTATTGCTATAACTCTATCGTTTG
>CAZOAS010000271.1:0-2361 GCA_964577745.1 uncultured Fervidobacterium sp. | reverse complement strand
AGTTCATCAGCTATTGTTTCAGATAAGTCGTTGAAAAATATGATAATTATCTCGTCTTTACACAAAAATCCTGAGCAAAAAAAAGTGATGGGATATGAGTCAACATATACGTTGACCAATCTGTCTGAAAAATAACCATCTCCCTGAAGAGCGTTCAACACAACTTTAATAGAATTCTTCGATTTTTCAGTTAGAACATCGAAAAGATTTTCACTACTTGTGAAAATATTGTTTCTATCGTATATGACATGGACAATGTTTCCGTCCTTTTTGGATCTTATTATCGCTTCTGTCAGATATATTCCATCTTTCATATTCTCACCTCAGGTTTTTTTGTCTCTCCTTTTCTTGGTGTTGTAACTAAAATTAATATCATTTTTATATTATACCATATGTTGTAATAAAACAAAAACCGGCGTTTTGAAAATTCACGCCGGTTTTCAAAAAAGCGTCTTATTACTGATTTTGTAATTCCAGCAAGACAACCGTCTCTACGTGATATGTTTGTGGGAACATATCGAATGGTTGTACTGATAAAATCTCGTATACCTCCTTTAAAACTGCTAAGTCACGCGCTAATGTCGAAGGGTCGCAAGAAACGTAAGCAATTTTCTTAGGTGCTATTCTGATTATTTCTGCGCACACTTCTTTTCCAGCACCACCCCTTGGTGGGTCAAGTACAATTACGTCTGCTCCAGAATTATAGTTTTTCAAAAATTCTAATACATCAGTTTCTTCGTATTTTATGTTACGAAGGTTGTTTATGTTTGCATTTGACCTTCCTGCTTTAGCGGATATATGAGAATTTTCAACAGCTGTAACGTGTTTACTCAACATTGCAAGTCGCATTGTGAACGTGCCAACACCCGCGTATAAGTCCAATACTTTTTCATCTCCCGTAAGTTCTAAGCTTTTTGTCACGTATTCAACCATCTTAGATGCAACATGATAGTTGTTTTGGAAAAACGCTGTTGGGGGAATTTGGAATTTTTCATAGTCCATTTCTATTTCGAGTACACCGGAGCCGTAAAGTGTTTTGTATGGACCTCTTAAAACTATTTCATCCGAGGAGTTCATAACATGTATTATAGAATTAACTTGAGGCAATTTGTTGAGCAATTCGTTTTTTATAATTCGCGATTCGTTGAATGTTTCTGTTTTTGTCACAAATATCGCCATTGTTTGATTACTTGAGTGTGAGTACCGCATTACCAAGTGTTTCAGTGTACCGGCACGTCTTTTTGGATTGTAAATCTTGACTTTACTTATCTCAACTATCTCAGGTACAACTTTTAGAGCTTTGTTAAACGAGGTTGGTGATATAGGACATTCATCTATGTCGATGACTTCGTTGGAATTTCTTGCTTTTAAGCCAAGATGAACTTTGCCAGCTTTGAATGAAAAAGCGAATTCCATTTTGTTCCTATAGCTAAATTCTAAGTCGCTTGGAATTGTTTGACTTACTTGTATATCTATCTTTCCAATTCTTTTAAGTTGGTCCTTGACAATCTGTGCTTTGAACTCAAGTTGCTTTTTGTAATCGATATCCATTAAATGACATCCACCGCAGATACCAAAATACTTACACTCTGGCTTTCTTCTGTATGGTGCTCTTTCAAGTATGTTTTTAACTTTTCCAAATGCTACATCGCTCTTTTCTTGAATTACCTCTACTTCAATCAATTCACCAGGATAGGCTCCTTCGACAAATATCAATTTACCACCGGGTAACTTTCCCAGTCCGTATCCACCATGTCCTATACGTTCGATGTAAACGGTAACTATTTCTTTCTCACTCATACTCTCACCGCCTCGTTACTGGATTTTTTCTTTTTCAATTTTACCACAACATCACTTAGTATCAAATCTTTGAATGACTCCAAAATACACTGAGGCGATAAGTGAGACTGGAATTATTAGTGTTAGAGATAACACGACGTTGTTGCCAAGCAAAGCGTTGTATCCAGAAGCGAAGAAATCACCAATTGACCAAGCAAATCCCATGGCAACTGACGATGCAAGTGCTTTTCTTGTTGGAAGTATTTTCTGAGCTTGAACGATGTTTGCCGACATCAGAAGGAAACCACAAAAGTCGAAAGCGATAAAAGATACGAATAACATAGGAATAGAACGTGAGTTTAAAAACATTAAAACGGAAAGAGCCATCCCAATAAATGCTACCAAATCTTGCTTTTTAGCTCCTATTTTTTCCATTAATATGACGCCAAGATAATTGGCTAAGACACCTGCAATCATACCAGACGTTATAAGTGCACCAGATAATGTTATGGGATACTTCAATATACTTGTAACATATATAGGTGTGTAAGTATGAACTATCGACATTGCAAAACTTCTCAC
>CAZOAS010000270.1:0-2395 GCA_964577745.1 uncultured Fervidobacterium sp. | reverse complement strand
AGTAGGTCAATAAGATATTCAGTTTCCCAACTATCGGCTTTTTTGCAATGATTTGGATAATGTGTAAACTTGCTCAAGTCTTTCGGCGATTTCTCTGGTGATACGTGCTATTTTTTCTATTTCACTTTCGACACTCCTTAGAGTCATGGATGCGTGGTCAAACTTTGTTCCAACTTTAATGAATAGTTCTTCTGTTTCTTTGGCGAATGGCTCTATTTTCTTTACTTCAAGTACTGTTGATTCTGCCAACTTCCTTACTTCATCGGCAACAACGGCAAAACCACGACCGAATTCTCCCGCTCTTGCTGCTTCAATGGAGGCGTTCAGTGCGAGTAGGTTTGTTTGTGAAGATATTTCACTGATAGCCTTTGCAATGTTCCAAAGTTGGTTAACTGTCTGAAGTGAATCTTTAAGTTCCTTTCTTGAATGTTCAAAGGCTTCCATTTGTACAGCAAATGACTGGACGAGTTTTGATAAGAATCCAACGATTTCTTTGTTACTTTTATCGAGTTCTTCAAGGTTTTCGTTCACTTTTGCTGAAACCTCTGAATACATTGCAAAGACTTCTTCAAGTGTTGCTTGTTGTTGTTGCAATTCTTCTATCAGTTCTTCGTTCTTGCGCGCTTCCTCTTGCAATTTCAAATTTTCTTCTTCCACGATTTTCTTTTCGTAAAGTTTGCAATTTTCTGGTTTGTTTAGATTGTTGAAAATGGCTATAGCGAAACTTTCACACGTTTTATATCCACATGAACCACAGTTAAGAATATCACTTTCGCTTTCCTTTTTAAGCTTCTTGTAAATTTGCTCAAGTTCACGATTTGTCGGTTTTCTTATTCTTGAATTTAAATTATCATTCAGATTCCAGTATGTTCTCTTGTACAATCCGGGTTTCCAATATTCGTTAATAGTCTTCCTAAGTTTTTTCATGTTAATTTTCTTTTTACCAAATATGGAGCTTTTTGACCATAGCAGTTGCATTTTTTTACTTCTTTCTTCTACTCTTTTTTCCACGTTGTCCACATTCTCAGTTCTTGCTATTGTTGCCGTTCCTCCGTTGCATCCCATTTCGCAATTCAAACAGTCAACGATAAGTGGAGCTGTGCCGTTTCTTACTGATTCAGAGAATTTGGAAAGGTATTTGTAAATTATCGTTGGACCTTCTATCTTTCTAATTTTTCCTTCGAGCTCTGGTACGTCTCTCAGTGCGGTTTTCATAAGCCCACCGGGAGTTGAAAACTCTACAGCTCTTTCCGCTGGTGGGTTTTCAAATTGAACTTCTGGATAGCTTTCTAAGTTTATTCTGTTTGCTGTGATATACTTGTACAGCGATAGGAAAGTTACGTTGTAATCTCCGAGTTTAGTTTCGTAAAATTCACGCTTTTTCGCCACGCAAGGTGATATTATAGCTATCTTATGATTTCTGTACTGTGGATAAAATTCTTTGATCATTTTTATCGTATGAAGCATTGGACTATCGGCTGGTGCTAAGTATTCTAAAAGTTCTGGATGATATATTTCAATGAAACTTACGATAGCAGGACAAGGTTGTGCTATAACTGTTTTTGGATTGTTTTGTTTTATGTGCTCAACGTAAGATTTTATAGTTAGTTCAGCACCGAAGCTTACATCAAAAAACGCTTTTACTCCAATTGATTTAAGCCACCCGTTGAGTTTTAGGTAATTCACAAAGTTTGCAGCTATGCCAGGTGCCACAACAGCCACAATCTGTTCGCCTTTCTTTAAATCGTTCATGAATTGCTCAAAGTCGTCTACTGGAACCCTTGCATCGTGTGTACATGCCTCCAGACATTCGCCACATCCAATGCAAAGTTCCGGTATGATTTTCACATAGTCACCATATGCATCGTTGCAATACTTTACCGGACAGACTCTGATACATGCCTGACAGTTGACGCATTTCTCAGGTATGACATCAACAACCTTCGGCAGTTGTACAACAGCCATAATACCACACCTCCAGTTTTTAAAAATTAAAAATTAAAAATTAAAAGTATCACAAACGGTGTTACTATTGTTATATTCTTTCTTCTTTACTAACAATTATAGCACATAGGCGACTTAAAGATGCACTTTTACTATTTTTTTTATCGTGTTAGATAGCTTTATACCAAACTCCATCTACTTTGTATTTTCCTCTGAACTGAGGTTCTTTTAACATGAGGGAACTGTCCAAGTCGTGGAAATCGAAAGCGCCTGTTCCGAGTGCGAAATGTACGCTCTGGTTTACTCCAAGGCTTGATTCTGCCATGCATCCAAGCATCAATCTTAAGTTCGCCGCTTTAACCATTTCAACGATTGCGAGAGCATCGCTTATTCCTGATTTCATAAGTTTGATGTTTATGTAATCTACCGCTTCTTCTTTTATCAACCTCAT
>CAZOAS010000269.1:0-2406 GCA_964577745.1 uncultured Fervidobacterium sp. | reverse complement strand
ATAATTAGAAGGGAAGTGCAGTAATGTTTGGTAGGTCTGACCTTGGAATAGACCTTGGTACTGCAAATACATTGGTATATGTAAGAGGTAAAGGAATCGTATTAAACGAACCATCTGTGATTTCAATTAACGCAGAGACAAATGAAATAATAAAAGTTGGAGTTGAAGCAAAAAAGATGATAGGTAAAACTCCATCTTTCATACAAGCAATTCGACCTTTAAAAGATGGAGTTATCGCAGATTACGATGTTGCACTTGCAATGCTTACGTATTTCATTGGAAAAGCACAAGAGAAGTTTTCATTCTTTAGACCTAGAGTAGTAATAGGTGTTCCATACGGAGTTACAGAAGTGGAAAGTAGAGCTCTTTTAACTGCTGGAAAGGAAGCCGGGGCAAAGAAAGTCTTTCTCATAGAAGAGCCGATGGCAACTGCTATCGGAGCCGGTTTACCAGTTGAAGAACCGCAAGGTAGCATGGTAATTGATATAGGTGGAGGAACAACGGAAGCAGCGGTTATTTCCCTTGGTTCAATTGTCACTGCGAACTCATCACGTATAGCAGGTGATGAATTTGATGAAGCGATTATACAGTACGTGCGAGAGATATACAGAGTTACAATTGGTGTAAGAACAGCTGAACGTGTAAAAATTGAAATTGGAAATGTGTACCCGTTGAAAGAATTTGATGAACTCCAAACTGAAATTGTCGGTATAGAACTCTCAAGTGGTCTGCCGAAAAAATTAACGCTTACTGGTGGAGAAATAAGGGAAGCTATAAAACCAACCGCAATGCAAATCGTCGAGACAGCAAAAGCAACTCTTGAGAAAACACCACCGGAACTTGTTGCCGATATAACAGAGAGAGGAATCGTCGTTGCTGGCGGTGGTTCGTTGCTCAGAGGTATATGCGAATTGTTGGAAAAAGAAACAGGTATAAAAGTTTACAGAGCGGAAGATCCGATGAGTTGTGTTGCCAAAGGTGCAGGAATGGTGCTTGATAAAATGGATATACTTGCGAGGTTGAAGAGTGTAGAATGAGGATTAATACCTTAGCTTTAGTTTTTCTTGTGCTTTTATTCATACTTTTCTTAGATATATTCACAAGTAATTCAATATCAAAGCTTTTGCATACTTTGATTTATAAATCAGCTTTTCCACTTTACAACGTAAAAAATGCTCTCGAATGGTTATTTGAAAAAAACTATTCCACTGTCAAGGTAAACTTGTTTGGTAACACTCCAACAACGGCATTAGAAGTCTTAAGTGTAGATTCAAAGGGAATTTACGTGAGAAATTTAAAAAAGAAAGGTATAGCAATCAGTGCAACGGATGGTAAGCTAATTGGATTTGTCCAAAAAACTGGCAGTGTAGGCTACATTTCTAAGTGGTGGGAAGATAACTTTCCAGTTACGATAGAATCGACGGATAATTTAAATTATACTCACAAAGTTAGAAGTGTAGGATATTACAGTAACTACAGAATTGAAATGCCAGATCCAGCAGATATAGTCAACGGAAAAGTATACATGTCTGAATATATGCCTTACGGAAGATTGTTGAAAAATTTTGGGATATTCATCGGTGAATATCAAAATGGTGTTTTCAAGTTATTAATTCCAAAGATTCCGAAATATGTTGTAATTTTGGAAGAATATGAACCAAACGGGGGGAACTAATTATGGAGTATGAAAAACTTTCACATGAAGAATTAATCCAGAAAGTGCGGGAACTCGAAGACGAAGTTTCAAGATTGAAAATGCGTGAGGCAGAACTTGAGATGTTGCTAAACGAGTACTCTTCGATAATGAAAAAACAGTTTGAGGTCTTCG
The DNA here is from genome assembly GCA_964577745.1 of uncultured Fervidobacterium sp. Lineage (GTDB taxonomy): Bacteria > Thermotogota > Thermotogae > Thermotogales > Fervidobacteriaceae > Fervidobacterium. The sequence goes on along the minus strand of CAZOAS010000269.1, from coordinate 578 downwards.
ATGACTTCATAAAAGATGTTGGTACGAGACGAATGATAGATCCTTTAACAAGAGTGTATTCCAAAGAACATATGCTAAAACTTATATCCTATTACCATCAAAAAGCCTTTGAAGAAAATTTCGGATATGCATTGATAACTGTAACAATCGATGGATTTGATAAGATGGATCAAATTGATAAAGAACATGCACTCTTAAGTATTGGTAAGCTACTGAAAGAACTTGTAAGAGTACCTCTTGATAGTGTTGGTAGAAGCTCGGAAAATCAATTCATGGTACTTCTCACAGAGGTTAACAAAGATAATAGCCAAAAAGTCAGAGAACGAATTGAGAACGCTTTGGCACTACACAATATCCCAGCTACAGTTAAGATGTCTAATTACCCGGATGATTCGACAAATATAGAAGATCTTGTTAGAAAAGTTGAATAGCATAAGTACATTAGAGAAATATAAAGGAGTAAACGTATATGGGTTCGATATTTGTTGAAAGAAGTATTTTAGATGGTGAGGTAGAAATCTCAGGTGCAAAAAATTCAGCCCTTCCTCTTCTTGCTGCTGCGTTGTTGACAGAAGAGG
>CAZOAS010000268.1:0-2409 GCA_964577745.1 uncultured Fervidobacterium sp. | reverse complement strand
GAAGTCAAAGTCAGAGAAGAGGAAAAATACTACGAACACGAACGTAATCATCAACAACCAAATCAACACGGGCAAAATCAGAGTGAAAATAAAAAGAAGTACACTCAAGAAGAGGTGAAGCAAGATGATGATGAACGTGAACGCAACGTCTAATCTTTTCTCAAATGTCGGAGAAAGAACAACAAAAAAAGACCTTGATAAGGAAGCTTTCTTGAGGCTTTTATTAACACAACTTAAAAGTCAAGACCCACTCGAACCTATGAAAGATAGAGATTTCATAGCTCAAATGTCACAACTCTCTTCGCTTGAACAGGTTATGAACATGAGTAAATCTGTCCAAACATTCGTTGATACAGCTTCACAATTGTACAGAACGCAGGCAGTATCGATGATAGGAAAAACAGCCGTTGTGAAAACAAACGTGATAAACGTACAAAATGGTGTACCTGAATCAAAAGTTTTTAACGTGGATAAACCTTCAAACATTGTCATAAAAATTTTCGATTCAAATGGTAAACTGGTTAAAGAAGAAAAAATTGGTCAAGTACAAGGCGGTATGCAACTATTTGTATGGGACGGAAAGGATGAAAAAGGAACGAAAGTCAAAGATGGAAGATACACATTTAAAATATTACGGACAACAGAAGATGGTGGGTACGAAGAAATACCCTCAGTTGAAAGTGGCAAAGTCTCTGGCGTACAATTTGACGGTAACAAGATAAATATAGTTGTTAACAGTAAAATTTACGATATATCCGAGATATCAGAAATCTACGCTTAGGGGTGAGTATATATGATGAGATCGCTTTACAGTGGTGTTTCTGGTTTACAAGGTTTCCAACAGGAGATAGATGTTGTCAGTAACAACATTGCAAATGTAAACACCATTGGATTCAAAGGTTCAAGAGTAACCTACGCTACTAATTTCTCACAGATATTGGCGATGTCTAGAAGAGCAACGGATAGTACTGGTGGTACGAATCCAAAACAGATAGGTTACGGTATACGTGTTGCATCTATCGATAAGATAATGAATCAAGGAAGCTTCCAAAATACTGGTAAGAAGACTGACCTTGCTATTCAAGGTGAAGGTTTCTTTATCCTTTCGAACGGTCAGAGGAACTTCTACACAAGAGCGGGTAATTTCGACCTTGATTTATACGGTACAGTTGTTCAACCTACGACAGGTTTGAAACTCCAAGGTTGGGTTGCTGAAGTGGATCCAATGAGTGGAAGAAGGGTTGTTGATACAAACAAACCTATCGGCGATATTCAAATTTCCTCTGGTTTAAGCATGGCTGCTAAGCAAACCACAAGGATGCAAGTGGCTGGTAATTTAGATGCACGTGTTGGACCGGAAAAGTTTGTTCTTGCTCTTAACGGTTACGGTGGTAGAACAATCAACACGAAAGTGGTATTTGAAAGGGATTTTGGTGGACTTGAAGATACATTTGGTGATTATCAGATATACATGGGAAAAGTTGATGCCAATCTTGATGATAAATTAGATGGAAAAATATTCATGAAGTTTGATAAATTTGGTAATGTAGTAAATGCTGGTGCAATAAAACAAAAGATTTCCGGAGTAGCTTCAGGCGGAGCACTTAACATAACAACTCCAATTCAGCAGCAAGATGGAAATTACCTTTTCATAATTAGAGATTCAACCGGAAAGATAGTTGATACTGTTTCAAGAAACGTCTTAGCTGGAGTTGCAACTGAACCTATAACATCTGAAAAGCTCGTTGATACTCAGACGTATTTTGTTGAAATTGCCGCTTCAACGCAAGAAGTTGCGCCGCTTAATTTACAATTTTTCACTCAACCATTAACAGCAGCAACGAACGGTCAACTAACAGGTTCTTTCACGGTACAATACATAGTTGAAAACCTCGATGGAACACCCGTCACAGGTATAAGTGCCCAAGATATAACAACCGCTGGCACACAAACGCTTACCAATGCGGCTTTGTCAGCTGGAACACAGTACAGAGTTAAAGTAATCGTAAATAACAGAGTTCTTGGTTCAGAAATAGTGACGGCCACAGATGCTGGCGGTGGTAATGGAAAAATTTCATTTGAATACACACAAGGTAAATACGGTGTTGTGAGGGTTGTAAGAGACAGTGTAACCGGTGATGCTATCAGTACATTCAACGTGTTATTATTAAATGGTAATAACACAGTCAACGATGTCAATTTTGTGAGTGGAAATTCATATATAGACGAAATTTATCAACCTTCAAAGATGGAACTTTTAACTATTCCAGGTGCTGGTGAACCAAGGTTTTATGAAGCGGATAATCCAACGAACTTCTCTGTTGTTTCGTTTAAATCACCATTTTACACAACATCAACACAAGTTTATGACTCACTTGGCAATGCTTACACCTTGTACCTTGATTTTGT
>CAZOAS010000267.1:0-2409 GCA_964577745.1 uncultured Fervidobacterium sp. | reverse complement strand
CTATTACTGCATTGTACAATTGGAAAATTTCCGCCGCTTTTAGTCCTACAAAGCTTCCGTAGAAAAGGTTTAACTCAAGATAAGGTTTTAATACGAAAAGTTGAGTTTGAAAAACATCTATAAGTTTTACTTTATCATCGTAAACATCAGAAATATCTATGTAAACTTTGTTTTCTGGCATTTTGAATGGATCAGAAACGTACAAAAAGACATTCTTGCACAGATATGGTTCATAATTAGATCCTTCAACGTTTACTGTTGCTAAAAATAATGCTTTTTCTATACTTTCACCTATCGCACTGTGATCTGGATGTCTATCGTGTTTCCTGTGAGTGAAAAGATAATCAGGTTTGTATTTCTTGATCAATTCGGATAGTAAGTTTGCCAAATTTGGGTTTGCTGATAGTGTACCATCTTTAAGGTTTAGTGTTTCGTAAGTTGTTATTCCAAGCATTTCTTTTGATTTACGTACTTCTTCTAATCTAACATCAACTCCTCCTGTTCCAGCTGAGCCATCGGTCAGTACAACACAGAATAAATCTCTTACACCTTTTTTGATCAATTTTAATATCAACCCACCAGCCCAGATTTCGATATCGTCAGGATGTGCACCTATGAAAAGATATCTTCCCTCTTTATCAAACATCATCATCCACCTCACATTGAACATTCTTTCCAAGTCTAATTATACCACCAAATCTGTTTTGGCTTACTTGACATCACATGTCTTGGGAGTAAAATATTATTAGTAAGTTAATACTGGTGATGAGGCTCACCGTTAATTGCTCCCAATGAGCTGATAGCCTCTACTGAGCTACTCAGTAGAGGCTATTTTTGTATTCTGCAAGTAAGGAGGCGATATTTTGCCAGAAATCAGTATATTGTTCACACCAGAGAATGGTAAGTACGTTGAAAAAGTTAAACTCCCGGATGATACAATCAAAGATCTACATATCGATGAATTAATTTCCGAAATAACATCAGTAAAAAAGGAATACCAGTTGGAAGATTATTTCTTTACACCGTTAAGGGACCTCGATACCATCCACTATCGTCAGGAAATATCAAAAAATATTGAAAAAGCAAACGTATTTGAAGCTCTTAAGTTCTTTGGAAATCTTATGTCGAAAGTGCATAGCATGACAAAGTTAATAAATGAACTTTACTATGAAGAAAATAAGTATGGATGGCTTTTGGAAGCTGTCTTGACATATTGTAACGTACTTTATAGTCTCAACAACTTACTAAATTCAAAAGAAATAACTGCCAGTGGTTTGAAGTTGCTCGGAGAGTATTTGAGTAAATACATCTCATCAGAAGCATTTCAAAACATGTCCAGCGAAGCAAAAAGGTTAAAGGAAGAGATATCAAATTTGACGTATATCTTAATTATAGAACCGGGAAAGTTCACGGTTAAACCTTTTGACGATGAACGAGAGTACACAAGCGTTATCGAAGAGATATTCGGAAAATTCAACGATGAAGAGTGTTCTGAAGAGTACAAATTCGATATTGTAAAGGCAACCGGTATGACGCATATAGAAGCCAAGATAACTGAATTTCTCAAAAAGCTGTATCCTGAACCGTTTGAAAAACTTAAAAACTTTTACGAACGTTATTTGAACTTTTTAGATGAAACTATCGTCAATTTTGAAAGGGAAGTGCAATTCTATATCTCTTATTTTGAGTTCATTTCTAATCTAAAAAGCAAAGGATTAAAATTTTGCTATCCAAGTTTCACAAAGGACATATTAACAGTGAACGATGCCTTCGATATCGTGCTTGCAAGTAAAGAAAAGCTTACATCAAGAATTGTATGTAATGATATATTCTTGAAACCGGAAGAGAAGATGATAATAATCACAGGTCCAAATCAAGGTGGCAAAACAACGTATGCACGTATGTTTGGATTGATTCACTATATCGCATCACTCGGTTTACCTGTACCTGCATCTTACGCTGAAGTGTTGCTACCATCTGGTATCTATACGCATTTTGAAAGAAGAGAGGACGTAAAGTCGGAAAAGAGTAAACTCGAAGAAGAGCTTTTTAGATTAAGAAAGATTATCGAAGAGATAGATGAAGAGAGTATCGTTATTTTAAATGAGCCATTCTCTTCCGCTGCATTGCACGATGCTATAGAACTCAGCGAAAAGATAATAAGAGAGATTATTGAGAAAAACGTTACAGCTGTGTGGGTTACGTTTCTTGACACACTTACAAAGCTTGATAAGAAAATTGTTAGCATGGTTGCCCTCGTTTCTGCTGATGATCCTACGATTAGAACGTTTAAAGTCACAAGAAAGGACGCGGATGGAAAGGCTTATGCAATTTCACTTGCTGAAAAATACGGTTTAACTTACGAAAAGATAAAGGGGAGATTTTCGATATGAAAGTGTACTTATTATA
>CAZOAS010000266.1:0-2413 GCA_964577745.1 uncultured Fervidobacterium sp. | reverse complement strand
ACAAGAACTTGGTATATATAAAGAAAATGCTAAATATGTCGGATACGTAGGCGGACTAAAATATGTCAAACGATCCGATAAACTTCCAGAAATATTTTACCAGATAGCTAACAAAATACCAGATACGAAATTTATAATCGTTGGAGATGGTGAACTAAGAAACGAAATAGAAAAGGAAACAGTAAAATTGAAGTTAGACATTCTCTTCACTGGCAATATATCTCAAGATAAAGTTGCTAAATATATGAACGCTATGGACGTTATGATTTTGCCAAGTAGAAACGAAGGTTGGCCTTGTGTTGTTCTGGAGGCACAAGCGTGCGGGACTTGTGTTGTGGGAAGTAACAACGGGGGTATTCCTGAAGCAATAGGATTTGATGAACACGTGGTTGAAGATGGAGAAGATTTTGAAAATCGATTTGCTGAAAAAGTCGTAGATGTTTTGAATAATGGTTACGATAAACAAATATTTGTCGAAAGAGCCAAGAATTTTACTTGGGAAAATATCGTAAAAATGGAAATAGAGGTTTACGGAAGTATACTTAAAATATAGTTTTTATTATATTTACTGAAAAGTTATATTAAACATTATTATATCGTGGTTTTGAAATCTAAATTTAATAAAATTTGTGATATAATAAAAGTAAATTTACGTCCTAATTGTGTGATTTAGGAGGTAAAGAATGTCTCAAGAGAAAAAATCCCTATCTTCGATGATAAAAAGAAATATTTACTTTGTGTTGGTACCTATTATCGTCGTTTTCGGGGTACTGAATTTTTTGTTTTACATCCGATTTCACAATATGATTTCAAAAGCTATATTTTCTGAAAAAGTGGCAAAGGCAAATCAACAATTGCTTCTTATGATAAAAGAAGCCGATAATCTTGCGATGAGGAATTTGGACAAGATTTTGATTTTTACCGATGGAGCAAGGGAAAGTATAGAGAAAAACAAAGATCTATCTTTTGATGTAAAAGTACTTGAAGAAACAATCCTTAAAATTCCAAAACCTGCTTTTTGGAGTGATGAAGTTGGTTATTTGGTTATTGATCCAAAAGGTGTTTGCGTAATTTCCACACTTAACAAAGCCATTGTTGGTTTTGATTTTTCAGAGGTAAAGGTACAAGATACAGATTACGTTTCATATGTAAAAAGAAAAATTTCTGAAGCGGGTTTTACTTACGGAAAGGTGTTTGAACTTGGTTCTAAAAGGCTAACTTTTGTTGTTTTTAGAGAATTGTTCAATGATTATATACTTGGTTGTGTTTTTTATTATCCATCAGAATTTATAAATAAGTACTTGGTTGAATTCTTGAAAAACGATAATTTAGTTGAAAAGCAAGGTTTGTACACTTCAACTAAGGTTAAGTTATTAGCACAATTTGAAGATTTGCCAAAAGAACCAATCAAAAGCTTTCTAAAGGAAGATTTTATAGAGAAGATTAGTGTTGACTTTCCCGAACCAGGGCAGTCTGTTTATTTATGGATAAGACTGAATTATTTCGATCCACTGATACATACGTCCTTAGCTTTTGTTTTATTTTTGTTGTTTGCGCTAATTGTTGTGGTAAATGAGAAGACGATCTATAATGCTGTAAGTAAAGAACTTCAAACGGTGAAGGATGCCATCATTGATTTTAAAAATAATCTTAGGTTTTCTAAGGATTATAAAAGTGAGATGGTCGAAATTACCGATATAATTGAAACATTAAACGAGGCGAGTAATATAATATTAGCCGATGTGCAAGAACTTGAAGCAATGAATAGTGAACTCGAGAATTCTTACAACAGGATAAATGAGTTGTCTAATGAATTAAAAAACGCGTTTTATGATTTTTCCCAAAGATTGGTTAATTTTGTTGAAGGTGTGGAGAACGAAACAGCAGCTCATATAAAACGAACGAAGGAAATTGTCAGTGCAATTGTCGATGAGCTTGATGTTGATGAAGATTTGAAAGAAAAGATAGTTAATTTCTCTCCATTGCATGATATCGGCAAGATATACGTACCAAAAGAAATCCTTCTGAAGCCAGGTAAATTAACACCGGAAGAGTTTGAGGAAGTGAAAAAGCATACTATCTATGCTCAGAGGTTACTTTCTCATCCTCAGTTTAAGGTTGCGTTGAACATAGCTATGTATCATCATGAAAATTACGATGGTAGTGGTTATCCAATGGGATTAAAAGGAGAAGAAATTCCAATAGAAGCTATGGTTGTTAAAATTGTTGATATATACGATGCACTTAGAAGTGTAAGACCGTACAAATCAGCCCTCAGTCACGAAGAAGCTTTGAAAATTATCCTGGAAGGCGATGATAGAGTTTCACCAAAGCACTTTGATCCAAGGGTTTTAGATATTTTCAAAAGAAAAGCTGACGAAATAAGAAAAATTTATGAAGATTAGTTAAGTAT